>JAFSTJ010000805.1 GCA_017450525.1 Victivallales bacterium
CCATATTCTATAGTAATCTCTGGTTGGATTATTCATTTGCCGCGCTTTCTGCGTTGGGCTATGCATACCATATCATACTTACGTCACAGGCACTCAGATTGCAGCAGACTGATCTGCAGATATATGGTCCATTCCTCTCATGGGCAATCATATTCGCAGGTAATATGCTTCTGATCTTGATTGCAATTCTGGTTTTCTCACACACTTGGATGAATGCATTACAATACGCTCAGGAAATTACGCTGGCGCAGGTGGATTTGCTGATGTCACTTGTAAAATACCTGCATTGATTTGCAAAATCATGACTTGCATTTAATATATCCATAGTTTCTTTACAATAATGTCCAAAATATAACAAATGGTGTAACCCAAAGGGAGTAAACAAAAATGGCGGACAAATCCATCGGAACTGAATCTTTCGCAACAGAAAAGAAGAAGACTGTAAAGAAAAGGCTGCGCCTTGCATTCATAGGATGCGGTGGCATCTGCCAGACACACATCGCGGCAATCGCCAAAATCCCCGAACTGGAAATCGTGGCAGGCTGCGACATCGACCCCGAAAGGCTGGAAGTCATGAAGTCAAAGCATGGCATTCAGAAAGTCTATGAGAAGTGGGACGACATGCTGAAGGCTGTCAAGCCCGATGTGGTGGATGTCTGCACACCGAATGGCGTACATGCTCCCGCAACCATCGCGGCGCTGAATGCTGGCTGCCATGTAATCGTGGAGAAGCCTATGGCAATGAACCCAGCAGAATGCATCGCCATGATCGAGGCCGCCAAGAAGAACAAGAAACTGCTTTGCGCAGGTTTCCAGCAGAGATACAACCCAAAGAGCCAGTTCCTGAAGCAACTCCGCGAGGCAGGTGACATCGGAGACATCATGTTCGTAAAATGCCAGGCTCTGCGCCGCCGCGGCGTGCCTAACTGGGGCGTATTCGGTCAGAAGGACTTGCAGGGCGGTGGCCCACTTATCGACATCGGCGTGCATATCATCGAATGCGCACACTACTGCATGGGCGAACCCAAGCCAGTTGCGGCAACAGGCAATGTATGGACTTACATGGGCAACAAGCCTTCAAATGTGTGGAGTATGTGGCCTAACTGGGATTGGAAGACACTTACAGTCGAAGACTTGGCAATTGGGCATATCCGCTTTGACAACGGCGCAATCATGCAGATTGAATCCTCCTTCTGCGCGCATATTCCAGAAAGCGTCATGAACTTCACCGTGATGGGCACCAAGGGCGGCTACAATTGGTCCGAAGGCGAATTCTATACTGACCATGCAGGTGCCATGATCAATGCAAAGGGTGCCTACTTCCCACCAGCTGACTTCACGGAACTCTTCGTGAAGAAACTTCAGAACTTCGCCAATGCCGTGCTGAATGGCACTCCTCTGGAATCTCCAGGAGAAGAAGGCCTCGCAGTACAGAAGATATTGGACGGTATCTACCGCTCCGCGGCAAAGGGCGGCAAGGAAGTCAAGATAGATTGATGCAACTTGAGCGAGCACCGCACGGTGCCCGTATACAACAAGCCAACTTGAGTGGGCACCATTAACGGTGCCCACATTAATATGGATACTGATTTCAAGATTTTGACTGGCAGCCGGGATCTGCTACAGCAGAACCTGAAGAAGATGGAAGCACAGGAGGTTGACCAGGTCTTTGCCGCACCTGCTGATTGGAAGCCCTCGCAATACGAGACCACCGTGGCAAAGGCATTCTCAGTGACAGGCCCAGGCACATATAGCAAGGGCGTGCCACGTACCTTGAATTTTGCTCCTGCACAGGACGGATGGGCCTTCAATAGATGCGATTTGCCCGAGCAATTCCCAATAAGAGTGGCTCCTGAAAATGTGTGGACTGCGCAGAGAAGCATAGTCCTGCGCTGCGGCAACGAGCACAACTATGTGCGAATGGCCGAGCACATCATCGCGCAGCGACTGGGACTTGGAGTGGACAATATGATGGTCTCCATTGAAAGCGGCGATCCCCCCCTTTTCGATGTGGGGAGCATGCCCATAGTGGAAGCGATACAAAGCGCAGGCATTCAAGAAAACACATCCCGAAAGGCGCGGTATTTCTCCGTTAAGGAGCCAGTGGGCATTGTGGCAGACAATGGTTCGTTCCTACTTTTCGAGCCAGGCGACGATTGCAGACTGCACCTGGATGTGGCAATTGACTTCCCAAATGCCATTGGCAAACAACGCATCCAGTTCGAACTGTGCCCTGCAGCATTCACTTATGGCGCACACGCTAGAACCAACTGCCCCCGCCACGAGATGATATACGCAATGACTATCGGCAAACTGTTTGCCGATATACGCAATCTCGGCTACACAAAGGACAACATTCTCGTCGCTGGCAAACGCAAATACGTGAATGAACCCGCTATGCTCCATAACGGTAAGTCGCTGGAGGCAGTCTGGCACCGTGCCTGCCTGGATCTGGTTGCTGCATTGTCACTTTTCCCACATGGCCGCCTTTGCGGA
>JAFSTJ010000806.1 GCA_017450525.1 Victivallales bacterium
GATGAATTCAGCCAGTCTCAAGCCCCATACCACGGTTGTTCCCTGGTCCAGGTTTTGTGTCAAGGGACTGGACTGCCTGGCCAAATCCTCATTTGACTTTGGCATTTCGCCAACGCCCTTCTGATAGAAGATGGGAATACTGAACCTGGTAAGATCAGTAAAAGTCTTCGCCAGTCTTTCCGAATAATTCCAGTCCAGCACTTCAGCCATCTCATAACCGCGCTTTTCCGCCAATTCCAGCGCATAGTCAATATATTGTTTTCCAGCTATGGGCAGTTCCGCAGGGCTGATGTTGGGTAGAATCTCCCGTACCCAGTTTGTCTCCTCAATGGAAGGAACGAATATAATGCCTTTCATCAATATGCTCCTTTCCCCCCAATGATGGCAGGTATTGTTTTCAGGAGAATGACGATATCCTTCCAAATGCTTGGCGCCATTATGTATTCCTTGTCAAGGCGTACTTGGTCCTTGAAAGGAATGTCGCTTCTTCCCTTTATTTGCCAGAGACATGTGATGCCAGGCACTACGTTGAGCCTCTTCCTGTCCTCAAGTGTGTATTCCTGCACCTCGCTTGGTACGGGCGGTCTTGGGCCAACCAGACTCATGTCGCCTATGAACACATTCCAAAGTTGCGGCAATTCGTCCAGGCTTGTGCGGCGCAGGAATTTGCCGATCTTTGTGATGCGTGGGTCGTCCTTCATTTTGAAGATGACGCCGTCCTTGGATTCGTTCTGCATTGCCAGGGCGGCCTTGAGGCTTTCCGCGTCCTGCCGCATGCTGCGGAATTTGTAGAACTTGAAATGGCGTCCATTGCAGCCCACCCTTATCTGCGTGAATATAATGGGACCTGGACTGCTTAGCTTGACGGCTATTCCTATTGCAAGAAACACAGGTGAAAGAATCACCATGCCTAGAGCGCTGCCGAAAATATCAATCAGGCGTTTTATCAAGTATGAGCCCCTTACGGTCAATTTCCAGACAGTTATCCTAAAACTATTCTGCTTGTTTTCCTGAACGCGCGAGGATAGTTCCTTCAGCAGTTCGTCCAGCTCTTCTGGGCTGGCAGTATGATGATTAAAATTGGTCATTTCTCCCAAAAAACGAAACTCAGATGTCCTTTGCCAGTTCCTTGATCTTGTTCACCAAGGTTAGGGACTTATCCTTGTCCTGCAGTTTTGCTGCAAGTCTGAGTTCAATTGCAGTCTCCGCTATTGCATTGTCGCCAGTTGCCAGGGCATTTCCTTTTATGGCGTGTGCCACTTTGTCCAGATCATCCCATTGACCTGACGCAAGTGTCGTGTCTGCCTCGCTTATTTTTTCAACGATGGACTTTGCATATTCATCGTATATTTCCTTGACGGTGTCTTCGTCACCGAATTGTTCCATCAAAAAGTCTATGCATGATTGTTTCATTGCTTTGCTCCTTCGTTTTGTTTATCTTCCATTTGTATGAAATAGATGGTTTCATTGAGATTTCCATAGCGGTTGCGCTTGATGCCGCTGCATATTTCCCGCAGCATGAGCCTGCCGCGCCCACGCCCACTAAATTGACGGTTTCTAAGTTCCAGTTCCGTGTCCAGGCTTCCTGCCACAACGGAGAGGCCTGGTTCAGGTGTCCCGTCATCCCAAATGGCCAGCTCAGCGTAGTTGTTTGATTTCTTGAGTCTGACCGAGGCGTATGCCTTGGACTTGTCCCGTATGTCATAGCCATGGTCATGAAGGTTCATCAACTTTTCCTCGAAAACCAGTTGCACTTTTGTAGCAATGTCCTGGGGCCAGCCTTCCTCCATGCACCAACTGTCTATTTCCTGAGCCACCTTGTCAATTGCCAATGCGTTAATGGGCACGGTCTGCTCGTAGAAACCGTCCTTTTTTAGGCGGGCACCGAATATTATCTCCGTCATGTCATCGGTGAAATATGAATAGCCATAGGCTTCCGCCACCATCTGGAATTTATAAAGTGCAGCTGGAATGGAGCCATTGAGGCGAGCGTCCACAAGCAACTCCACCTGTATCTGGTGGAGCAGGCTTTCTGGCATCTGCTCGTATCCGTCCTGATCCTTGTAAACATCAATCATTCCATCAGTAAACGCCACGCAAATTGCCGTCTTTGACAGCTTTGTCTGCACTACGTCATTATCAGAATAAACTGTATCTTCCAGCATGCCAATGGGCAGATTGCCGCGCTTTTCGGGATTTATCGCTTCTGTGTTTGGAGACTCGGGATCGATGACAATCAGATCTGGTGCGCCGCAACTAATCCATTCCACTATTTCCTGTTGTGGATGATGCATGCAGATGAGGGCTGTCATATATGAATAGGTGCCGAGGTTGTTTTTGAAGAAAACCTGCATTCGATTGGCAATGCTAGCGGGATTTTCCTTGGAGAGATTATCTATGGCGCTTAGCTGTTTTAGGAAACTCTGAATAGCCATCATTGACAGTGCTGCACCTGGCCCGTGCCCCTGGACATCGCCCAGTATATATAGATTGCCTCCTTCCTGCAATGGTATAACCTCAAACAGGTCGCCTGAAACCTGGTCCTTGGGGTTCCACCATGTGGTGTAGAAATCAATGTCCGTCAATTTTACACGTGGCGGGAGCATGCTGCTCTGGAGATGGGCCGAGAGTTGAAGAGCCTCATTTGTCTCCTTGCTCTGCTCCTCTATGATTTCATTAACGCGTCTGGAATTGACGATGCTCTGTACTCGTTTGAGCAGCATGTCTGTCTTCACTGACTTTGGCAGGTAGAAGCTATAGTTGTCTTCCATGATTCGCTTTAGGAAGCCGCTTCCTTCCTCTGGATCCAGCGCGGTGATGAAGAAGATTGGCATGTCAGGATCCATTCCGCGAAGAATGTCCCTGAACATAAAGCCATCCATTTCGCCCATCATGATGTCCGAAATGATTGCCTTGAACTGCTTGTGCCCACCATTGTTCAGCAAGGCTACAGCCTCCTGTGTGGAGGATACGCAGACTGCGATGTAGCCTACCAGCTTCAGTTTCGCGCTAAGTGTCATTCTGATGAGGCGTTCATCGTCAATAACCAGTATCTTCGTTTTTTCTTGTTTGGATGCCATAGTGAGTTATTCAAGGATAAAGTAATGTTCACAAATGGCATATAATATAAAAATTCACCTTGATTTAGCAAGCGATTAAGGTGAAAATATATGTGCGCGGATGTTGTTTTGTGCGGATGTTGTTTTGCGAGGTTGTGTGCCGCGCAGATTAAGGCGCAGTCATCACGCTGAAGTAGTCGCATACGCGGGAGACGTTGTCAGGCACGGGGACGGTGGAGAGCCAGCATGCCTGGGAATCCACATCGGATGGATCGAAGCCGTGCATGCCATTGAGTGGTTTCACGCCCATGTCGCTGGGGCAGAACTGGATTCCTGCTTCTGCCAGGAATATGGCATTGCCGAATTTGCCGTCTTCCCGCCAGATGCCGTGGTATTTCATTTCCTCTTCTGTCAGCCAATGTCCAGGAAAATCCTTGAATGCTGCTGTGACTATGTCCTTTGCCTTGTCATTCAGCCACCAGAAGCGCGCCATTGTGGAATCAATGGCGCTGGCATAGTCCTTGCCCCAGACGAGGCCAGTTGCGGCCAGCGCCGATGGTGCGTCGATGGTGCCCCTTAGCGGTGTCATGCCATGGTCGGAGAACACTGTCAGTTCAAAAGGTCTGCCAGCCTTGACAAGCGCTTCGTGAAGTTTGCGAATGCGTTGTTCGTATTGCTTTACCTTTGGCATAAGTGCCTCGTCCTTGCCTACGTTGTCATGCTGCAGTGCATCGAATTCGGCGGAATATACGAATGCTCTGTCCAGTTTTCCCTGTGCCAGCAGGTCTGTGGCGATGTTGAAGTTTTCTGCCTCTGGCTTTCTCCAGTCAGATATATGGAATTGCATGCCTTGTTCAGACCAGGTGTCAGCCAGGTTTTTGACAGGTGCAAGGCCGCCTTTTATGAACAAATCTTTCTTTTCGCAGTAATCAAGTTTTGGTAGCCTTTCAAGTGGAATTCCATACAGCTGGAAATATCCTGTGAAGCCATATAGTTTCTTTATCAGGCGGGACAGCACATTCCGCACACGCCCGCGTCTCCAGAATGACTTTGGCCAGAATAGACGCGAAATGAATTTCATTGCGCTGAAGGGGCTGCGCTCTGGGGCCCAGTCATAGAATGCCAGATGACCGTGCTCCGATGGGCGCACACCAGTCATAATAGTGGGAATTGCCGTGCAACTGTAGCCAAATTGCATTTCTATCTTTTGCCTGTAAGGCAGCAGGTCATCGAGGAAGCCGTATTGGCTGGTTTGCTTCCAGCCCAATGCGTCAACGAACACAAACACCTTCACTGGTTTCTGCTGTTCCTGCTCTGCGTCAAGCGCCTGTGCCAGGGCATTTACATCGCCTGGTGGAACCAGGGTTGCCTTGCCTTGGCTGGCTTCTGGTAGCCCGCCAATGGCAAATGCCACTACCTTTTTGCCAAGAGCAACCGCCTCCGCCGCAACCAGCCCGTATGGCTCCTGCCAGAAGCTGGGAACTACAACGCATTGTGCCGCCGCCATCCAATCCTGGGGATTTGCTTGGAAACCGTGGAAGCGCACCCGCTCCGCAAGCCCCAGGCTAGCCACCAGCTCCTTCAGTTCGCCTTCCATATTTCCTGCGCCAACTATGTCAAGAGTTCTTTTGCGCTTCATTCTGGACATCGCCTCAATGAGCAGATTCACACCCTTGCCGCGTATAAGCTGCCCGACAAAAAGCAAATCTATTTTTGCTTCAGAGCAGGGCATGGAACTTGCCTTCAGCTTGATTTGCGGTGGCCTGACCTTTATCCTATCAGCCTCAATGCCATTCGCCACCAGGCGTGATTTCATAAAATCGGATATAACAACTATCTCTTTGAATTGTGAAATAATGCTTTTTCTGCGATTTTGCGATAGTGTGCGTGACAAGCCCTTCTTCCAGTCCTTGCAAAGAGGGGCGCAAAGTATACAAGGCCAGAAGCCGCCAGGCCTGGTGCAGTTGTTCTTCAATGGTGTGTATGCATAGCCCCTTGGGCAAATCGGCTCGTGATCATGTATGTAGTATGTGGTCTTTTCTGGTGGGAATATTTCCAATGTCTTGACATCGCCGCATTTGTGCACGATGATCTGGTCAAAGACCTGGAAATCCACATTGTCCAGTTTGTTCAGGCAGATTACCTCATGTCCCTCCGACTTGAGTTCGGCGATATGCCTTTCCGCAA
>JAFSTJ010000807.1 GCA_017450525.1 Victivallales bacterium
AAATACGTGTGATTGACACATATTGGTCGGACCACTGCCGCCACACCACATTCCACACTTGCATCGACCCCACGGAAATCGAGCTGTCGCCATATACCAAGCCCATTCTGAAGTCCTTCCAGGAATACAAGGAATTGAGGCAGGAACTGGGCCGCAGCGAAAAGCCGCTGTGCCTTATGGACATAGCCACAATTGGAGCCAGGGAACTGAAACGGCAGGGCAAACTGGCAAACCTGGACGCATCCGATGAAATCAACGCCTGCTCCATAGAAATCGAAGCAACGGTGGATGGCAAGAAGGAGCGCTGGCTGGTGATGTTCAAGAACGAAACCCACAACCATCCCACGGAAATAGAGCCATTCGGCGGTGCGGCCACATGTCTTGGCGGCTGCATACGCGACCCATTGTCTGGCAGGTCATACGTTTATCAAGCCATGCGTATCACTGGTGCTGGCGACCCACGCACACCCATTGACCAGACACTGCCAGGCAAACTTCCTCAGCGCAAGATTACCCGTACTGCGGCGGCTGGATATTCCTCATACGGCAACCAGATTGGCCTTGCTGCTGGCAAGGTTCAGGAAATATACCATCCTGGCTTTGTGGCAAAGCGCCTGGAACTGGGCGCTGTCATTGCAGCGGCACCAAAGGAAAACGTGGTGCGCGGCGTGCCACAGGAAGGCGATGTGATCCTGCTGATTGGCGGCAGGACTGGCAGAGATGGTTGCGGAGGCGCGACTGGCTCATCCAAGGCACATACAGGCTCCTCGCTGCTGACATGCGGCGCAGAGGTGCAGAAAGGCAATCCGCTCACAGAGCGCAACATACAACGCCTCTTCAGAAATCCAGCCTTCTCCAAACTGGTGAAGCGCTGCAATGACTTCGGCGCTGGCGGTGTCTGCGTCGCAATCGGAGAATTGGCGCCTGGACTTATGATTGAACTGGACAAGGTGCCCAAGAAATATGACGGACTGGATGGAACCGAACTGGCAATCTCCGAATCACAGGAGCGCATGGCCTGCGTAATCTCGCCAGAGGACGTGGAGAAGGCAATTCAACTCTCTAAAGAGGAGAATCTGGAGGCGACGCGGGTGGCAACGGTCAGTTCATCAGGTAGGTTGACAATGAACTGGCGCGGCAAGACAATCGTGGACATTGCACGCAGTTTCCTGGACACCAACGGCGTAACACAGCACTCCGAGGCATTCGTTGAGGCACCGGACGAAGCAAAGAACTTCTTCAAGGCACAGCCCAAAGGCAATACACTGGAGGAGGCATGGATAAACAATCTCCAGGATTTGAATGTCTGCTCGCAGAAGGGCTTGGTGGAGCGTTTTGACGGCAGCATCGGGGCCTCCACCGTAATCAGCCCCTACGGCGGCAAGACGCGTATGTGCCCCAACGAGGCAATGGTGGCTAAACTGCCAGTGGCGGGGCAAACAGACACTGCCACAATAATGAGCCACGGCTACGACCCATATCTTTGCGAGTGGAGCCCTTACCACGGCGCACTTTATTCTGTAATTGAATCACTGGCAAAAATCGCGGCAGCTGGCGGCAAGGCGGCTGACTGCCGTCTCAGTTTCCAGGAATTCTTTGAAAGGCTCAATGCGGAGCCGCATCGCTGGGGCAAGCCATTCGCCGCATTGCTGGGCGGCCTGAAGGCGCAGCTGGAGTTCGGCACAGCGGCAATTGGCGGCAAGGATTCCATGTCAGGCACCTTTGAAGACATATCGGTGCCCCCTACCCTGGTGTCCTTTGCTGTGGATGTGCGCAATGCAAAAGACATTTGCACACCTGAACTCAAGGCTTCTGGTGACAAGTTATATGTACTCACATCGCCCAGAGACGAGGCTGAAATGCCTGACTTCCAGCAATTGAGAGAAAACTTCACCGCTATGTATCGCCTGACACAGGCTGGAGCAATTCGCGCGGCGGCGACAGTCGGTCATGGCGGCGTAGCCGCTGCGTTGAGCAAAATGGCATTCGGCAACATGCTAGGCGTGAAGATAGAGGACAGCTGGACAAAGGATGCCTTGTTCACCCCAGACTTCGGTGCAATCATAGTCGAAGTCAAAGACGATAAAGCCATGAACGGCCTGAACGCAAAGTTGCTGGGCACGGTAACAGACAAGCCTGAAATCGTGGTTGGCGCAACGGCAATTTCTCTGGAAAAGGCACTGGCCGCCTGGACAGAACCTTTGGAAAAGGTGTTCCCAACAACAGTGAAGCTGCCTGAAATCAATGCACAGTGGAAGCCATACACCGCTGGAACCAAGATTCATGGCGGCACAAAAGTGGCGCAGCCACGGGTGTTCATACCTGTGTTCCCTGGCACAAACTGCGAATATGACACGCAACGCGCCTTCGAGCGTGCAGGCGCCATCGTGGAGAGCCTGGTCATACGCAATAAATCCGCTGCGGACATTGAGGAGAGCGTGGCAGCCATCGCCAAGGCTGTGCAAAATGCACAGATTGTGATGTTCCCTGGCGGCTTCTCTGGCGGTGACGAACCTGACGGTTCAGGCAAGTTCATTGCAACCACATTTAGAAACCCCCGCGTCGCAGCGGCAATCAACTCATTGCTGAAGGAAAGGGACGGCCTTATGCTGGGCATCTGCAATGGCTTCCAGGCGCTCATCAAACTGGGTTTGGTGCCATACGGCGAAATACGTCCCGTTCTGGCAAAGGATGATCCGACATTGACATTCAACACCATTGGCAGGCACGCCGCAACAGTGGTCAACACCGTGGTTGCCTCCAATATGTCCCCCTGGCTGTCGAACTGCAGGCCTGGCGACATCCACACCATGCCAATCTCACATGGCGAAGGACGCTTTGTCGCCACGCCAGACACAATCCGCGCACTCTTCGAGAACGGGCAGGTTGCATTCCAGTATGCTGACCTGGAAGGCAAGCCAGCCAGCACAATGCCTTGGAATCCCAATGGCTCCATGGCCGCAATCGAGGGCATCACATCCGCAGACGGGCGTGTGCTGGGCAAGATGGGACACTCGGAACGTGCGGAAGACAGTTACATCAACCGCAACATTCCAGGCAACCCGCAACAGGGTATCTTCAAGGCAGGCGTAGCCTACTTCAAGGATTAATGCGCTAATGTGCGCCAGAAGCGTGGACCCGCCAGGGCAACCTGAGTGGGCGCCGCTTTCGGTGCCCACATTGCAAAGCAAGGAAGGAAACTCAAAATGCCAGTACAGGATTTAAAACATGGAAGTCCAATGACTCCTGCCATACGTATGCTCAAGGCCGCTAAAGTGAACTACATCGAGCATTTGTATGTGTGGGAGGAGCATGGTGGCACATCCCAGATTGCCAAGGTGCTGGAAGTTGACGAGCACAAGGTAATCAAGACACTCATCATGGAGACAGATGCAAAGAAACCCTTTGTGATACTGATGCATGGGGACAACTCGGTGTCCACAAAAGAGATGGCCCGCGTCCTCAAGGTGAAAAGCGTGTCCCCATGCACACCTGAACAGGCAGACAAGAACAGCGGCTACCACGTAGGCGGCACATCGCCATTCGCCACACGCAGGCAAATGCCAGTATATGTGGAAGCCTCTATTCTAGAACTGGACAAAATCTACATCAACGGCGGCTACAGAGGCTTTTGCCTTGAGATGGATCCAGAGGTGATCACTCGCCTTCTCAATGCAACTCCCGTCAATGTGGCAATTTGAAGACATTCACTCATTTTAAGATAGAAGGAGCGATATGAGTAATTCACTGGTTATTGTCGAATCCCCCACAAAAGCGCGTACCATAGGACGTTTTCTGGGGCAAGGCATCACTGTGATGGCCTCCCAGGGACATGTCCGCGACCTGCCTGAAAGAGCATTGGGCGTGGACATCGCCAACGACTTCCACCCAGATTATGAGATGACAGCCAACGGCAAGCGCATAATACGCCAATTGAAACAAGAAGCGGCCTCCGCCAATGACATCTATCTTGCAACCGACCCTGACCGCGAAGGAGAGGCCATAGCCTGGCACCTGCAAGAAGTGCTGAAGGGCGGAAGAGCAGCGTTCCACCGCATTACATTCCACGAAATCACACAGAGCGCAATACAGCGCTCCTTTGCCAATCCAGGCAACGTTGACATGAACATGGTGGATGCACAGCAGGCA
>JAFSTJ010000808.1 GCA_017450525.1 Victivallales bacterium
CAGTCCTGAGATTAAGCA
Organism: Victivallales bacterium; assembly: GCA_017450525.1. Lineage (GTDB taxonomy): Bacteria > Verrucomicrobiota > Lentisphaeria > Oligosphaerales > Oligosphaeraceae > RGIG3456. The sequence continues at coordinate 19 of JAFSTJ010000808.1, forward strand.
CGAAAATGCTCTCCCGAAGAGTGGGCGGAATAGACAGTTTTATGTTGGACCCGAGTTCGCACCATTTTGCGCCGATTTTTCTCTGAATCTGGAATCCGAATCTTCCGCCAACGCCTCCACCATTCAGACACATCCAGGCCCGTGGGGTACAGACAACTCCACGGGCCTGATTGTTTCTCCTTAACTCCCTCAAACAAGCAGAGTTAGCGGCTTCTCACTCCATTCTCTCCCCGCTCTCAAGAGAAGCGACAACCTCTCCAAAAAAACGTTTTTTCAACGCGGGTACTCGCTCCTTTTCTCTGCCTTCCAGTACCCGGGTACAGAGACCTATTTTTGGCTTAACACCCTAAAAATAGACGAGTTATGCGTTTTCGGGTTAGAGAAAGTTGTCACCTACGGAGATATGGTCATTTGTTCGGTGCGAACTTTGAACACTCTCGGGTACTGGCTCTTTTCTCTCCATTGCCGTTAATATGCTCAAATATATAGAGTTAGCCCCAGTACCGGCGATTTGTCACCTACGGACGCAACCTGCATTTGGGGAGTGGAACTGCAGGTACTGGGTGGGAGATTTCATTGTGTTCCCTCTGTCTTCCTTATGGAGTGCCCCCCATTACATCATTCTTGTCTTTCATTGGTGATATATGCTTGGGAAGGATGTTTTCGCATTTCTGGATATAGGTAAAGCAAAGACTTGCTTGCAAGCATAGGCGAGAGAAATTTTTGCTTTATATAATCCTCTCGTCTGTTCAAGAGTATTGCCAACATCCTCTTTGTCATTGGATGTATACGGCATAAATCCAAAATAAGGGATTGAATGAGTAATGAATTGCCATTTCTCCGCCCGATGCCATCAAGGCGTTCTTTGATTTCAGGCGGTAAATCAAGAAGCAAAGACTGCCGAAGTTCAACATTATCCTTGTCTGCCGTTTCCTCGGCATGGGTGTTAAGCCCCTCGGCATGGGTGTTAAGCCCCTCGGCATGGGTGTTAAGCCCCTCGGCATGGGTGTTAAGCCCCTCGGCATGGGTGTTAAGCTCCTCGGCATGGGTGTTAAGCCCCTCGGCATGGGTGTTAAGCCCCTCGGCATGGGTGTTAAGGCCGTCAGTTGCTGTGCCAAGGGGAGATGTGAGTTTCCCTATTGTATCCATATAGGCGGGTCCAGGGATGTAGTAGGTAGCTGAGCCTCTGCCCTTGTCAGAAAGCAGCCCCATGTCCCGCATGGCAATCAGCTCCCTGCTTGACCTCAGAATGTCGCAGTTGTTTGTCTGTCGATATGTCAGATTGTCGATAGCTCCCACTTCACGCATAAAAACAAGGGCGTTCTTCTGTCGAGTGTTCAAGTCAAATGCGGCAAAACTGGCAAGCCATTCCACATCCGCAGCGTCAAGCAAATGGTGAAGGAGCAGACGAATGGTAAAGGAATTGTCCGCCCTGTTGGACTCCATTGTGGGAAGCACCATCTGTGCCTCCTGCATCAGTTCCCTCATGCGCTTGATGCCGCTGCCTTTCATCTCCGCCAAGTTGGTGTCATGGAAAACAGGCGCGATGATCTTATTGCGCAGGGTACTCCCAGGGTGGTTGAACATTCCCTCGTCCTTTAAGGAATAACCGGCATTGATGATTTCAATGCGGTTGTCGTAGCGGATGATTTGCGTGGGTCTGTCCACTCTGTATGAACGGTGCATTAGAGCATTGACGATAGCCTCACGCAACACTCTGGGAGGCAAGCCTTTGCTTTCTGCCTGCAACTCGCCTTCCTTTAAGGCAAAACCCTTTGGAAGATCTGCATTGACCGCTTCCATGAGGCGGAATACCAGAAGCATCAGGGGACCAAGCATGTCAATGGACTGGAAGGATTCATCCGGCGAAGCCACCCATTCGTTGCCGGGGACGCGGATGTAGTCAACACGCATCGTTGGAATGAAGCGGCGCTGAAGGCGATACGAGCCGAAAAGAAGCACGCCTGCAAGATTCAACTGATGCGGATGTTCTTGAACAACGCATCCCAGAGCCTCCAGAAGCTCCTGGTCGTTGTAATTCAACTCTTCTGCATTGGGATTGACCTTCCCACGCAAAACACGGTAGCGTTCCAGCGCCTGTGCATCCACCTCGTTTACCGATGCGCCGACAACAGGGGTCTGGTCATAGCTTTCAGACGGATTCTGGTAGAAGACGTACAAGTCGTCATCCGTGCACTTCAAATCCGCGCTGCCTATGCGACGATATGCCCCGTCCGGCAACCCATTCTTCTTGAAATAGAGTGGCTTTCTCGTGTCAGGCAGTTCACGGACATAAATGCGCAGTGCATGACGTCCTTCCATTGACTCGACCGTGATTTCCGGCTGTACAGGAATGTTGAAGCATTCCTTGCATTGCGTGGCTATGTCCAGTTGCGCCTTGTCAATGTCATCAATGCCCTCGACAGCGTAGCGATTTTCACCGTTCCCAGCACGATTCTCCCCAACACCGTAAAGTATGACGCCGCCTCCCAGACCAGGCTCGTTGCTGAAGGAACAGACGCTTTCAAGCAAGGTTCTGAAATTGGCCTTGCCAGAATGCCACTGGACATCTTCCCTTCCTTTCGCCTCCAGCCAGTTGCATTCATCGGTGGAATTAAGCAGTTCCAACAACTCGGAGAAGGTATATTTCCTGCGGGAAGTCATGGGCATTCCTCCTCACGTTGGCGACCATTGCAGGATAAGGTATTCAGGGTGCAAAGCCTGTGGAGAAAAACAATGCATGGCAGATTCCATCCCTGATCGCCCGCCATTGCTGTTTGTCCTGTATTTTTTTGTCTGTCTATGTTCATCTGTCCTCCATTTGGAAATTATCCTTCTGTTGCTGCACACAACATAAGATAATCCACAAGAGGAAGATTTCATCCTAAAACATGGAAAAAACAGTTGCCTGGCTGGAATTGGACGAAACCAATAAGGACTGCATTCGACAGGTGCTTCAATAGAGACTGCAGCCTAATCTATGGCATGAATAGCCAAACACCTTTCTGGGTAGCATTCCCAACTGTTTCAGGCATGAAGCGCACATAGCATCTGCTCTTTTCATCAAATTGAAACGCTACCTTTCCTGCCAAGATACTCTCGTATGTGATTGGACATACCAGATTCCATCCAGGCCGCAATGGTGTCGCTTCTTCGACCTTTCCCGACAGGAACAACTGCGCGTTTGCAGAGGCGTTGATCCAAAAGCCCATGCCTGACTTCAGTTTTTCCATACGGGGGGCGAACTTAGAACCGTTCCAAATCCAGACTTCCCCAAGGTTCTGAAGTGTCTGCCAACTCTTGTCATCAAGCGTGAAATGTATTGACTTGAGATTCCAGCCTTTCTTCAAGTCAAGCACAAGCCAGTCATCGCCGTATGAGGAAATGTTGTTCCTGGTGCGAAACACCTGATATGTGCCATCGGCTGTCCCATTCGTTGCAAAGGCAATGTATTCCCCATTAGGGGAAACGGAGGGCCTGAAGCAGTCGCCTTTGGGTGATTCAATGGCAAGGGAGCATTTTCCCTGCAAAGTGTCGAACACCTTGACTTTCACGCATTCTTCGGAAGCGCATTGATAGGTTATGAAACGTCCGTCCATGCTTATTGAGGGATAACAGCTTCCTTTGTCCATGATGGGATATGGTTCAATGCCTTTCCATGCATCACCATCCTTCTGGGCTATGGCGATGGCATTTTCCAGTCGGCGGTACGCCACCTTGCTGCCATCTCCCGATACAGCCAGCTGCGGGTCCAAAGATGTTCTCCCCGCCTTTGCGACAAGGCTGCTCTTTCCGTCTGCTATTGAATGGCAGAAGATGCCATTCTGACCACTGCTCAAACCATATCCTGATTTGGCAGCGGTATAGAAAATGCAGTCGGAGTTTTTCGGCATGGCAAGAAACTCACCGTTGTACACGATAGTTGCAGATAAGTCCTGTGACATTTTCAATGTCCCATTGGAGACATCGAACAACTTGACGCCATAGCCGTGTCCATAGACAAGAAGCCGTCCGTCGCCCATTTCAAGATGGCACTCCGACGCCAGGCAACCAGGCGATTGCCCCAGGACAATCCTGTCCAGCACTCCGTTTCTGTCCTGAAGGTACAGGATGGCGGCGGTTGAAGCGGATGCCGAGGTAAGACGCTCGTCGCAGAGCACGGCGATGGTGCTGAAATCCTGTGAGCAGACCACCTCCGTGTTCGTGGTGCGCAAGGTCATGCCGAACATGGCGGACATCGCGTCCAGTCCGGAATGAAGTTGTGAGACAACGCCGCCATAGTTCATATAAGAAGCGATGAAACGGGCGGCGACGCTGTTCTCCTTTTCCGGCATTGGGGCAAGGAAACAGACGTCGCCTGTGTCGTTTATCTGGAGCCGTGCTGGCTCGTAGCCGTTCCATCCTGCTCCTGCGGAAAAAGCGACCGAGGAGATGGAGGTGCTCATCAAGTCTGCTTCTGCCGCAAGCAGGATTGTCGGCAGGCACAGCAGAATTGCGATGTGCAGGATAAGACCTGTTATGGTGTTTTGGCGGCGCATGGGGAATCCGTCACTTAAAACCTCCAGACGAGCTTGACCATTCCGCCGAAGCTGTCCAGGGGCTGCACGGCATATTTCGTGTCCGCACTGTCAAATGCGTTGTCATAGCGGATTTCCGCCGATGCACCGAAGTGTTTGGTGAACATGACCTCCGCGCCGCAGGAAGCATAGAGACCCCAAATGCAGTCACGGCTATTGCTGGAATCTTTGCCGCTTTCCAGCCGTGTGCCATCGGCATTGCGAATGACACTATGGCTGTTAGTCGATTCCATGTCGGCGATGGCGAACGTCGGTCCAGCAGCGGCAAATAACCGACAGGATGCTGTCGGAGAGTAGTCGAAACGAAGGCCAAGGTCAAAGGCATACAGGGACATGTCGAACTTTGTCCTGGCGCTGGATGAAATATAGTCTGTCTCATGGTTGTCCCGTTCCGGGGCGGCGGGAATGCCTGGGATGATAGTCTGGTAGGAGCTGTTTTCGCTTCCTTGGATGCCAGTGGAATCCTTGTCCAGCTCGTAGTACTGGAAGCCCAGGACGGCAGACAGGGCGAACGCATCTCTCTGCCAGAACTGATAGCCCATTCCTATAGCGGGGGCGAATTTGTCGCTGGTGTCCACGTCCTTCTTGCTGTCTTGTCTGCCAGAGTCCTTATAGACAATCACAGCTTCGTCGCGATGCGAACTGCCGATGTGGCTGAAGTTGGAGTTGTAGTCCTCCACCATGCCATCGGCAGCGCTTCTCGAAAACACTCCCTTGTATCCAGAGGGAGTTGTCTCTCGGAATTTTGTATCCCTGAAATTGCGCCAGGACATGCCAATGTTAAGAGAAAAGTTCCCGGCCTCTGCCGTCTGCTCCACGGCAGGCTGGGCCTCTTCCTGTTCCTGGCAGAAGGCTGTCGTGGAAATGGTCATGGCGAGCAGGCCAATGCCTAAAAGTGAAAATCTGTTCATATACTGTCATTTTTCCTTACTTGAAAACTCTTGGTGGAAAGCCTTGCCAGCACACAAGCTGACAGGGCACGAATTCGCCTTTGGCAAGTTACGGCAGCCTGAACAAGGTCTGCTTGTCTGTAATCAGCTTGCCTTTGACGCGCGGGCGAATCAACAGGTAGGCACCGCTCACAGGCGTTCTGAAATCAATGACACCAGTGAACACACCATCTTCGTCTTCATCGCTGAACGTTACGGAGATGGCATTGCCATCCATATAATCCCTCCAACCACCAGCGGCGGTGTAGAACTGGATGTCATACGAGACATTCTGGTAATTGCTGGAGGCCTTGTCGCAGACGAGCAGCACCTTGGTCGGTTCGTCATCAACCGCCTCGATGCGGCTGATGATGGGGGCGTCGTTCTTCATCGCCACCACGAAGTTGCAGCCAGGGGAAGTCAGCACCTTGCCATTGGTCAGAACAGCCTCCATCACCCAGAAATAGATGTCGTCGGACAGTTTGACGGTCGTGTGGCAGTCAATGATGCCTTTGACGGCCTTGACCAGGTTGCCGTAGCAGTCGTAAATAGTGAGGTTGTAGCTTGCCGTGTCAATGATGTTCGGCCAGGCAAAGGTCACCATCACATCGTTTCCAGCCTGGAGCAGCGTCTGGCCTTCCGCAGGGGTGTAGCCGGTCTCCGGCCAGGTCGCATACTGGGTGACTACAGGGTCTGCGGCAATCGTCACCGTGCATGTCGCGGGTGTGTCAGCCTCCCCCGCCAGATTGCTGCCAAGCACTTCGACGGTGTACTCGCCAGCCTCGAAGAACTCCATCCTCACGGCCTTCGCGGTGATGATGTTGCCTTCCTCGTCCGTATCCGTGAACAGGAATTCGGTCGGCGGGTAGCAGACTTCTTCGCCGCGATAGACCGTCAGCATGAACTTGCTGGCAGTGGGAATGCTGACACGAAGGTTGTAGATTTCCTCGTTTTCGGTCGCCTCTGCCTCTACCGTGCCTGATGACGGCTTGC
>JAFSTJ010000809.1 GCA_017450525.1 Victivallales bacterium
CAAAAGTTATTGGACAGTTGTGAACAATTTTTATTGAATGGTATTGACATAACTGTTTTTATTGGGTAAAATTATGTCACGAAGTTTTAACATATATAAATAAACCAAACTAAAGAAGGGCAATTAACATGAGAAGAAGTTTTACGTTGATTGAGTTACTTGTCGTCATCGCAATCATCGCGATTCTTGCTGCTATGCTGCTGCCAGCATTGAGCAAGGCCAGAAGCAAGGCCAGGGCGATTTCATGCTTAAACAATCTGAAGACGATTGGCTTGGGAGCAAACCTGTATTCGGATGACCATGAGGGACGCATCCTGCATACTTACACAAAGACAGCGGGAAAGGACGGTGGTTTCTACAATATCCTGTCGGGTGTGAGGGATGATGGAGGCGTAAGCGCCACAGGTTCTGGCTATGGTTGCGAATACTATGGTTATTGGAAAAGCGCAGGCACATTCTGGTGCCCTGACACCAATGCACCCATGGGCCTCTCCGGCAGCAGCCGCTACCAGTACACTAGTTATGGAATAAACTGCGCAATCAGCGCGGGACGTGCAGACGCCAATGGCAAGAACTGCCAGATTTCACTGCCATCTGTGTTTCAGCCTAGTGATGCCTTCCTGATAAGCGACAAAATGGCGTGGGGAAGCTATGTCGTGCAGAATTCCTATAACCCCGCATTTCGCCACGGCGGCGCAGACCTGAACAGCGAAGGCACTATGCGCGTTGGCAACACTAACGATGCTAGTCCTTTAGCGCTTTCCACGGGCAAGGCAAACATAGTATATGTGGATGGCCATGCGGAGCCAAAGGCACCACGTGAAATCTACGGCATACCGAATTCTCAGGTCACGAGCACGGAGTTCCCGGTTAGCCTTTCAAAGCATGCCATATACAATTGTCTTTTCACAGGCTTTGACTACAACAGCCGTTGCTCGCCGTTCAATTGATGCGCTGGCGAATATGAATGGCAGGGCTAATGCCCTGCCACATGAAGCATGAGGCAATTGCAAGACCAATATTCTTCCGCAAGATTTGTAAGGTTTTGCAATTGCCTCATTTTTTTTCTGTTAATTCGGGAGTAAATGATGAGAACATACGTGGCATTCATGGTTTTGCTCGGATTGTTGACACTTCACGGCGAGGCAATTCATCTGAAGAAAGGAACCTCTTTCGTGAAGGCAACGGAAATTACGCCTTTGCGTGCGGACAGGCACTACCGACTTAAGCTCAATGCAAAAGGCGGCAAAGGAAAACTTGAGGTGAAACTGTGGCAGTTCACAGCGGGAAAGAGAGAAATCGGTGCGTACAATATCAGGGCGCAGGCTGAGACAGAAACCACCATTGCCGAGGAAATCAAAGCGGGAAGCAAGGAATTTCTGGTTGCGGACGCATCCAAGTGGAAAGTCCCACAGATGGGCAACATTGTCGTGTTCAATTCAAAGCCAGACTTGAGCGACTTGCCGAATTTCAACATCGCGTATTATGTGAAGTCTGTTGAAAAGATTGGTGACAAGTGGAAAATAGGGCTTAGCAAACCAGTGGGATTCAATGTGGCGGCTGGCAGCGGCGTGCGTCTTCACAGCGATGGAGACCGAATGTCCTTTGACTTGCAACTGCCAATTAGCGGGCAATTCACGAGCCTCATCAGGCCAGCCTCAATGAGCAATGGCAGCCATGTGGGTTATTTCTGGAAGGGAAGCGCCTTTGCGCAGATATATTTGCGTACTGATTCACCTGAACCAGTCGAAATCACAGACATTGCGCTTGAGGAGATTGAAGACGCCGAAATTGATGAAATGAAAAAGCGGGAGGCCGCCAGGGTGCTGGCTGAAGAGCAGAGGATTCGCCCATACGGACATACCAAAATCTTCAAGGATGAGGCCAATTGCTGGGAGTTCAACAATGTGTTTGATGTTTGGGCTGGCATAGCCCAGAAGTCCATAGAGATACGTGCTGCGCAGTTTGAATGCGATTTCAAGTCACCAGTGCCAGGCTTTGTGCAATTCCGTTTCACGCAGGTGCTGAACGGCAAGAAAGTCACGAGGGAACTTCCAGTGCAGTCGGTGATACCAGACAATGAATACCGTCGCTACCGCTTTTCTTTGGCCGATTCGCGGGGGTGGGAGAAGGACAGTCCACTCGTGGGCTGGAGCTTCTGTTTCCGCTATTATATGGAGAGGGACAGGAGAATCGGCTTCAGGAATCCTGTGCTGTTGGAGGAGGAGAATATGCTGGTGGGGGCAGCGGCCTGGCAGCAGGGGAAGCCGCTTGACATGCCTGACGTGCGTCCGCTGGGCAAATATCGTCTGGGATGGAAAGGAGGCACCTGCCCTGGCGTAGAGTTGCGTTTCTATGACTACATGCAGAGACGTTTACCAGAATCCGTAAAACTGAATCCTGGTGAGGCATGCATGGATTTCAGTGTTCCTGAAATGACAGTCAAGGCGCAGGCAGTCATGCTTGGAAAGGGCAAGGGAGTGCCAAGGCTCACGACAGTTGATTTTCGTCGTCGCTATACGCCTGAGGTTTTCTGGCGCGGGCAGTGGATATGGACGCAACTTGACGAACTGGGGCCATTCTTCTCAAATGTATGCTTCTGCAAGGAATTCGATTTGCCCGAGGAGGCGGAGATGGCAGTCATCGCCGTAATGGCTGATGACCAGTCTGAAACAAGGGTCAATGGCCAACTTGTCGGCTTCACATGGCAGATTCCCGAACCCAAGCGCTATATGATTGGAAAATATCTGAAGCCAGGCCGCAACAAGGTAGAAATCAGGGTTTACAACGGCACTCTCAATGCAGGGTTATGCTCTGACATATATGTGCGCCTCCGTTCAGGCAAGGAAATCAAGATTGAGACGGACAGGACCTGGCGCTGGCATCATACTGGCAAGAGAAAGGATTTCCCATCCAAATATGAGAACGCCGCAGTGGAACTAGGTGCGCCAGCAAGCACGCCGCCTTGGGCCTCGACCGTGCGCTTCGCATACGCAGGACCGCAGGGGGAATTTGACTTGAAGGAATCCGAAAACGGTGAATTCCGTGCGCTTCTTAGCCATCCTGTGCTTTCTGCGGCACGCACGATGAAGTTCGAGCGCCGCAGCGCTTCAGGCAAAAAGCAGGAATTCCTGCTTCCAGTGGAGATAAAGGAGAACAAGGATGGCACCGTGACTGTGAAATACCCAAAGATACGCCCGATGGAAGAGGCAAGCCAGGTATATCTCAATGACGATTTCTGGAATGTAAAGGACAACAAGGCCCTTGCTTCGCTTCCTGCGCAGAAGTCTTTCTCCAAGGGACTGCAGAAGGCGGAACTTGTTGGCGTCGGTCGTCGCGTTATGATAAAGTTCAATGGGCGGCTTTACGACCCTGCATTTTTGCAGACCAGTGAATACGAGCGCATGGCTCCCGCGCTTAAGCAGGGCTTTTGCAATTTTGTCGTGTCCGCGCCATTTAATGACTTTTGGCTTGGTGAGGGCAAATATGATTTCATCAAGTTGGACAGCAAGATTGAGCGGCTGCTGACAGTAGCGCCAGATGGAGTGTTCCTGCTTGACATCCGATTCTGGATGCCTGAATGGTGGCTGAAGCAGCATCCAGACGACACGACCGTCTATGCAAATCCCAAGCAGCCACGCGACACCTATATGGACATGCAGGCGTTGGGTTCGAAGAACTGGCTGGCTGCCACGGATGCACCGCTCCAGGCTCTGATCACCCATGTCTCCCAAAGTTTCTATGCAGACCGCATCTGGGGGGCGCATGTAGGCGAGAGCCGCAATGGCGAGTGGTTCTGGAACCGCTCGGACAATACGGGGAAATTCGCCGTTCCAGGCTTCAGTCCCTCTGAACTTAAGGCATTCAGACAGGGGCTGAAAAAGCGCTATGGCACGGACGAGGCACTGGCGAGGGCATGGAATATGCCAGGATTGACCTTTGACAACGCGCAGTTCCCCGACCCCGAACTCAGAAAACTTGGCGAGGTGGGCGGCCTGCATGATCCTCTGAAGCAAGCCCAGGTCATGGACTGGTACCGATTCAGAAACGATGTCCTTACGGAGGCGATTCTATACTTTGCAAGCCGCGTCAAGGCATTGACCGATAGAAAATGGCTGACTGGTGCATATTATGGATACTGGAACACGCTGTCCTCCAACAGTTATCGTCCCATCCAGATTTCAGGGCACAACGGCACCATCAAATGCGCAAAATGCCCTGACTTAGACTTTTTCAGGGCACCGTCCTTCTATACCTTCCGCAAGGTCGGCATGGCAAATAGTATCATGCAGACTGTTGGCACATGCACTCTAAGAGGCAAGATGGTGCTTGTTGAAAACGACGAGCGCAATGCCTTTGGCCCTAGGGAAGGAACCGACATGGATTTATACGCCTCGCGCAACTATACCTGCAGCGAGGCTGTAGGTTGCGTGGATAGGGAATTCGGCATGGCGGCGGCTCTGGGCGTGGCAGGATATTGGCTTGACCATCCAAGGGGAAGCCTCTATGAGCCAGCCCTTCTTGCTGCAATAGGCGAACAACTGAAGTTCAATGCATCCAGGGGCGATGTGCAGGAGTTGTTGCCGCCAGAAATGGCTCTTGTCGGCGATGAGGAAAGCGTGTATTACGCGACGGCCGACGGAAAGAATGTGTTCATCAGTGCAGTGAATGACACCATGATGGAGATGAACAAACTGGCGGTTCCATACAGGAATATTCTGGCTGGCGATCTGCTTGACGGCTCAGTTGTGCCACCTCACAAATTCTACATCATGCTGCCGACACTGGCATTAAGCGCCGAGCAGAGGCGCATGCTGATGGAACGCTTCAGCCGCGAAAAGGCAACTGTGCTATGGCTCTACGCAGCTGGACCAATCTATCCAGAAAAGGGACTTGACGGGGCTTTCAACGGCGACTTTCTTGGCCTGAAATGCACAATGGACAAGACTGAACGATGCGAGACGCTGCAACTGGACAATAAGACATTCACTTCCAGTTACAAGGGAGCACCGCATTTCTATGCTGCGGAGGGCTATGATTCAGTCATTTGCAAAAACGCCAAAGGCAAGGCGGTCATTGTCGAAAAGAGACTTGGGGACGCAAGGCACATATTCTCCACACTACCCGCATTGCCAGGAGCCATGCTGCGCCAGTTTGCCGAAGAATCCAAGGTTTTTTGCTATGGCTCATACGGTAGCGACCAGTGGTGGATTGGCAACGACGTGATATTCCTACACGCTGCAACTGGCGGTACTAAAAAGGCAAGATTGCCTTTCAATGCCAGGATGGAAGCGGTGATTGGCCCCTTGCGCGGAACTATTCCAAATAACACTTGGCAAGCCACACCAGGCCTGACTTATGGCTTCCGCATAGTAAGGTGATTTGTGTTGCTCAACCTGATTCAGGTTGAGCAACTTGTAAGGCAAGTCAACCTTGGGCAGCCAGCCAGAACGGGTTGCTTGCCGCCATTTGTCTCTCGCGTGTGCCGATGATTTCCACGCGCAGGTAAGGTGCGCCAGCGGGAATATTCTGAATTGGGAGTTCGCCATCAAAAGAGGTTCCCGACAAGGGAACGGTCTGGATAAGAGTGGCTCCTGCATAGATACGTGCTTCCTGCAAAGTGCCGTCAAACACCTCTGCCTTGACCTGGAAAGCATGTGCATCACTTATCGGCAACGTGTCGCCTGGCAGATGCCCTCCCAAAGTGATGTCGCAGCCATAGAAGAAACATGCTGCAATAGAGTGGCCTGCCTTGACTGCGGCGCATACGTTGTCCCTTGTGGGTACGTCACCAGTGTAAATGAAATTTGAGGCGGGATTAGTGAGCATCCGCTTGTAGCCGAACAGATCCACCGAATTCATCAGCGTGAAATGTTTTCCTGCAAGCCACTGTTTCTCAATCATCGTGCCAGCCAGGGGACGCAGCGGCTCCGAGTCAACACCGTCGCAGGGATAGCCAGCCCATGTATCACAATATGGATGCGTCGCAATGGCTACGCCATGGTGCTTGTGCACATGGGCGAGAGCGCGGCGGAAATACTCATCCACCTCCTTGTCGGAGAACAGAGAACATGTGAATTCAGGTGTATAGGCATCCTCATCCACTCCCAACGCCAGAATATGGTAGGTGTTGTGGGATTCATCGTGGGAATCCTGCCAATTGAAGGGGTGGTATTCCTGACCATGCAGGAAGAGAGCCTTCTCGTTGGAATAGTCATCCAAGTCAAGATGATTATCGTAGCATGCGGTGTCCTTGAGCGCCAAACCGCAGATATCAATACGCCAGCGGCGCATAATTGCCTCAATGGTCCCCAGGGATGAATCGCATCCGAACCAGTCCAGGGAATGCATGTGAATGGCAAGATTGTAGTTGCGCTTCAGTGGCAATTGCCTGCGGACACGAGGTGGAACCTCAGTGTCTCCCGCTTTGAAACGGCTCATGTGCGCCATCAGATTCGGCAGGAACTTGCGCCAGAACGCCAGGCATGGCTCGTCCTTCGGGACTGCCTTTTCTGGGAAGAGCATTTGGCATAGAAAATACAAACCTTTGCCGACTTTCCTTTGCAAGAGCAGTGCACCGTTTTTGACTGCAGGGTCGCGATAGGAGCCCAGGATTTCCCAGCCATTATCCGCCTGGAAGCAGGAGATGGCGGTGGTTTCCACAGTGGCTGGCGAGACCTGTGGGTCGTTCTTCACCAGTCCGAACTCAAATGTCGGAACCTTCCAGCCGAGCATCTCGTCTGGTGCAATGGGATTCGGTTCGTTGAAGAGGCGCGAACCAATGTGCTCCACGCGCGGCAGCATGTAATTCCAGTAGTTTACATCCACGGTCACGCAATGTCGGTGTATTAGTTGTGTGTAGCCGCAGGCCTCTGGCAGAAAGAACGGTGCCCATCGACGCCAATCCTGGTGCATGAACAGCAGTATTCCGCCACGCGCCACCCAGTCATGGACGTATGCCGAGTCATTTTCAATGTAGTCGTTGAAGCCATTCTGCTCCACCAATGCGATATCATACGGCTCAAGGTATCCCTTGAAACTGTAGTCGATTTGCTCTACCTCACAGCCCTCCGCCTTCAAGAAATCAACAAATGTGAAGGGTGGCTGGAACCTATGACGAAAATAACCGATTTTCATGTTTTTTGTTTCCATGATTTTTGTTTTTATGTTCTTTTGTGAGCCAAATTCAAAATTTTTATCCACAGATTATCACAGATTATCACAGATGAGGCTTATAATACATTCATTTCAATAAAGTGCTAAAAGAGCACAGATTCTACTTTTTCCTGCACTCGAAAGCTCGCTTTCGAGTGCAGGAAAAATGAGGAATCTATGTCCATTCAGGACATTTTATTGAAATGAAACTAATCTGTGCAAATCTGTGGATAAAATAGTTTTGAAATTACTTCCTTTGGGATGTCACCGCTTCCTTGGTGCGTTTTTTGCCTGGATGATGCACAATATGATTATGCAAAGCAGGCCGATGGCGTCTGTGATGTGTCCAGGATAGACCA
>JAFSTJ010000810.1 GCA_017450525.1 Victivallales bacterium
ATCGTTGACATGACTAGACCAGTATTTGCGCGTACATTCACCACCAGTGCCAGTGCCAAATCCTTATAGCAGCGGGCGATTGTGTCCATCACAAATGATAGCAGGAAGCTGCTGTCATTTAAAATGGCCAGTATGTTCAGCACGTTCTTTGCGTCCTTTTCATTTGCGTTTCTGCCAATTCCAAGAAGCCATATCCTTATGAGGGCATTGTTCATGTCAACCACGTTGTTGAGGAGAAGCCCAGCGTTGGATGTGTCCTCGTTGTCCATCATTTCGTCTTCTGGGACCTTGTCCATATCCTCGTCTGGCAATGTGTCCGCAGGAGCATCTTCTGGTGCATGGTCCCAGCTGTGGAGAAGTCTCAGCTCTGGCTTCATGAGTGCGTTTTGGAGCACGTCTATTTCGTCAGGCGTCAATTGCGTCTCCAGGCTTTTGGCGACCAGTTCCTCAGCAGCGGGCAGTTCTTCGTATTTGATTGCCGCGACAGTATATGCGCACAATGCCCTCTGGCGTATTTTCAGTACATTACGCCACTGGCTTACGTCAAGGTTTTCATAATCGTACATAGTCAATCCCATTTTTTAATGAGGCGCAAAATTGCCAGGCGCAGTATAAGTGCGCAAAAAATTGCCCCGCATATCTGGCTAGTTATGCTGATGCATATCACAGGCGGCCCTAAAAGGCGCCCTGCAGTTTTGACATTGGGAAACAGCCAGCCAAGTAAAAAGCATATCAAGGCCAGCGGTATGTCAAGGGAAAGTAGTCGGGGAATTACTTTCTTTAAATATGCCATACGTGTCACGTCCGCCTTTCTCTCCTCGCAGGCCAATATGGAAAATGGCGAGAGAAGCAGATAGAACAGCGCGAGGCCTACTGAAAAATCCTTTGCCAGTAGAGCCAGCGCACCGGGCAACGAGGCGCATAGCGGCAGGCGCAGGAGCACGGCGAGAAGCACCAGCATCACAAACTCAATGGTCTCTATTATGGGGGAACTCTCATAGTAGGTAAAGTCCCAGGGCACTGTGAGCATTATGCCCGTTGCCAATAGCGAGCCCAGCAGCATTTGCGGAATGCAGGTACCAGGCATGGTGTTCAGCCCAAATTCAAGCCCGCGCCAGAGCGGCGATGCGATTTCGTTTGCGCTGGTTTGGGGGGCGGTCATTCCAGATATGCTCTGCCAGATGCGGGGGTATGGGCAGGCCTTGCCGTGCCGCAGTGTATGCACAATTGCCGCCACAAGGTAGAATGCCAGCAACCATGGTGCCGCAGTGGATACCACCAAGATGAACGCGCTCAATATGTCTATCAAATATCCCATTAGTCTTTATTCTACCATTCTATGTACCCGTATTTTGCAAGGTGCTGGAATGCATGTACATACTCCTCAAGCCTGTCATCGGCTATTCTTGCGCATGTCTCATGCTCAACCATGCGGGTAATCTCCGCCATGTTCCGCTTCCCGTCCATGTTTGCCAACATGGCTGCCATCGGGCAATATAAGATGCTACCTGGCATGATTATCCTTTCTGAAGCGGGCACCTTCGCCTGGTCGAATGGGAAGCCTACGGTCAGTCTTCTCGGCACTATTTTTTCCAGCTGCCTGCGCAGCGGCGTCCACTCGATTTCGTCTGAAAGCCCCTTGGCAAGCTCGTCGTACTCCTTTTGCAGGCGTGCCTTGGCTGGTTGTATTTGCTCTGGCTTGAAGTATCTGGTGAAATTCTCCAGATCCTGGGCCAGTATGTCCCTTCTTCTGGTGAGATGTTCCAACTGTGAGCCAACCATGCGCTTGGTCTCTTCTTGCATGGACTGGCTTATCTGCCCGGGAAGGCGTTCAAGCAAGGCTGCGTCAGGAGATATCACCGCATTGGTGAAGGTGGTATTGATGGCACAGCAGGCACGGAACGCATCGGGGTGCAGATAGTCCATGGTCTGTTTTGAATTATGCCACAATGCCTGCCCTCTGCGTATTGGCCAGACCGTTGGGATACCAGTTGTTGAATCCGACAGGAAACTGTCGTCATCATACATGGAGGGGAAACTGTTGTTGAATTGGATGTTTGGCACGCCTTCAAGCCCCTTGATATCCTGGGATAGCATGCGCAGAAGGTAGTTGCCGTAGAATGGAGTTGCAGGACCAGCAACGTTGAAGTGTATGTACCAGTCGTTGCGCAGATACATTGCATCATAGTCGATGCCCCCAAGTACCTCGCTGGACAGGTTTTTGTCCCCCCTGTATGCGGCATATTCCGCGAATCCGTAATGCTCCAGCCCGAAGATGACGCGCAGTGAGAATTCAGGCGTGCCGCGCAGCATGATTTGGCGTGCTGTCTCTATTGCACAGGCCACACCTGCGGAATTGTCGTTTGACAGCGGCTCGTAAAGGTGAGCGAATATCCAGAATTCCTCCTTGCGGCGGCCTGGTACCATTGCTGTCACCAAATCGACTGTGGTCTCATAACGGCGGGCGTCGGATTCGATTTTCGCAGTGAGCTCGCCGTAGGCAAGTGCCTTGCGCAATTTCTCGCCTACCGCTGGAGTCACGCAATATGCTATGAATGGTCTGTCATCCTTGGTCACATGCCAGTTGTTTCGCTCGGTGAAGGCATTGTTCCACTGTATGCCATTGCGCTCGGTCTCTGAATTCATGGCAAAGTCCGTTATGACGCCGCGCGCACCCATGTCCAGAAGCCTGGGCAGTTCACGGCAGCCCGCCGTGTGCATCTGGTTGCGCATCACCATATAGCCGTGCAAATCCTTTCGCATCAGCGCCTGTTCCAGCGTGATTATGCGCACTGTTTCTCCTTCTGGCGCAGTGGAGCAGGAACCCTTGACAAGATGGAATGGATGCGCCTGGTAGTCCGCCGCAACGAAGCCTGGCTCAATTCCCCTGCCAGTGAGGATGGTGAGTTTGCCCTTTGTGGCAGTCCATCCCAGTGGCTGCAATTTGTCTTGGTATGCGGTCTTGCCGTCCGCTGGGAATGTGAGTTTCTCTATATTTGGGATGCCATTTTCCTGGAGGATTTTGACTGCCTCGTCCGCAGAGGCATGGTATCCGTCAAATGTCTGGCATATTTCATGCTTCAGCAGCCTCTCCGTATTTCCCATGAGGCGGCTGACATCTATGCTGGCGAGAAAATCTAGGTACTTGCTTTTCATTTTTCTAGTGATGTGCACATTGAATCGGCGCACATTCAGGTTGATATTGAGGATGTGTTCCCCGCTCGGGGACTGTATCAATAAAAAAGGTCTTGCGGAATTGTTCCCCAAGACCTTTTTAATTCTTAAAGGAACTTAGTTCTTTTCATCTGGTTTCTTGCCCTGTTCGGCCTCGGCCTTCTTCATGGCCTCGATATCCGCGACGGACATGTTGCCTATGACGCGCCCGTCATCCAGATTGTTGACTTCCTTGGCTGCAAGGTCCTTGTACAACTGCATAAGGTCCCTGGTACCGCAGATGCCGAACCAGAAGGTGGAAATAACCGCGATTATGACGGAGACCACCAGGTTCTTGATGAAGAAGTAGGTGGACCACCACTGGATTTCCCATGTGGAGAAGAAGTTCCATATCACAGGGATCAGGAACAGTGCGACAAATCCATATCCAAAGGAATATGCGAATACCGAGTAGGCCAGTATTTTGTCGCCCTTTGTGTAGTTTCCATCAATGCCGATGAAATTCTTGTTGAGGAAGTGCCCGATGCGGGCTGGCAGGCTGAGGTGGCTAAGGTCTTCCTTCTTGGGTGCCACCTTGGGACCGCTTACGGAGTATATGCCGCGATGCAGCATACGGTCCATGTTGAAGGGTTCGCGGCATGTGCAAAGTGACACTACTGTGTATGAAATTACGCAGAGAATGTTGCACATGAAGCCAATTTCCGTGGAATTGACTGGGAATTTGTGGGGATTGAGATTCCATACGATGA
Source organism: Victivallales bacterium (assembly GCA_017450525.1). Classification (GTDB taxonomy): domain Bacteria; phylum Verrucomicrobiota; class Lentisphaeria; order Oligosphaerales; family Oligosphaeraceae; genus RGIG3456. The sequence goes on from JAFSTJ010000810.1 coordinate 3,924, forward strand.
TGGGCCCGAGATGAGCGGTGACAAACTTGCAGATGCCGTCCACCGTCTGGTAAAGACCCTGGTGAGCCACCAGGAATGGGTACAGCTTGTCAGCCCACACGTTCTGGCCAATCATGCAGGATGTGGCGATTGTTGCTCCCAGAATCAGCGATGTGAATGCGCCCGCTGTGGTGCCGCGTTTCCAGTAAAGGCCCAGAGTGATGACAATACCAGCGCCACTCCATATTGCGCCAGTGATGGCGAAGAACATCAGGATGTAGTCAACCTGTGCGAAGAACAGGCTGAACAGGAATGCAAACAGGCAGACGCCACCAATGGACCAGCGCAGTGCATTGATCTGGCCAATCGGGGTGAACGGGTTCTTGCGGAGTGGCAGCACGAAGTCCTGAATCACAATGGAGCCCCAGCTGTGCATGTATGTGGTGTCTGTTGAGAGCATGAGGAATATCATGATTGCGGCGAAAATGCCTGTCAATCCCATTGGAAGCATGCGACGCACTGCCACGGAGATCAGCATCTGGTTATAGATGGTGCCAAAGGTTTGTGCCTTCTTCATCAGGGCGTTCTTGTGGTCTTCCCGCCACTTGGCCTGGTCTTTTATGCTGTCCGGCAACTTCTGCGCGTCAACTGCCTCGGCGACGAAGTCCCTGACCGCCTTCGGATATGGGTCAACCCAAGCCTTGTGGAATGCGTCCACATCCGCTTTGTGCTTCGCCATGACGGACTTGTAGGTGGTCATGTCCTTGTCGTATTCCTCCCAGTCCTTGTAGGCTGAACGCTGTGGCTCTTTAAGAGTTGGCTTGACTGGCGCATCGGGGAATTCGGTTCTTTCGGGTATCAGGTTGAAGCGTCTCTTCAATTCAGCTCGCAGGTACTTGTTAAGTGTCTCGTCAATGTCGCCTGTTGTGTCCAGATGGTCCTTGCGGGTGCCGATTACGTCGTCAATGGTCTTTGCGGAGAGTTCTCTGCGCACATTGCGTGCCTCCTTGACGAAGTCCTTGTGGTTGAGGTATGTGAATGCCACGACCGCTATGAGGATGTACATCATGATGCCAAAGCCTTGGCGCCATGAACCCAGCAGGCCGCCCATCTTGGATTCGTGGGCGTTCTTTGCCGCGCAACTATAGCCTGCAGCGCCCGCCCAGGACATGCGGCTGGTGAACATGCTGACGATACCGCAGGTGGCGTAGAATATGTTGAAGTCACGCAGGTTATAGGTGTCGTATGGGTTGAGGAAGCTCTCGCCGGGCGCACGGCACATGAGGGCAGGGGCCATTTCCTCGCTCCAGGAGAAGCGCCACAGCAGATAGCTGACGATGATGGCGAACATGGGGTAGCTCAGCAGACCCTGCACGCAGTCTGTCACCATGATTGTGACCTGCCCGCCCAGGCAGGCAATGAACAATGCCACCGCCAGGAATATGAACATCACAACTGCATAGCTGCTCCAGGTTATGCCCAGGAACTGGAATGTAATGGGCAATTGCAGGAAATACACCAGGAAACGCCCGCCAACTGCGGGGAAAATTGCGTAGTTCACGATACCAGAGAAGGACTGGATGACGGCGGCAACCACGCGGAAAGCCTTGCCGTAGCGTATCTCGAAGAACTGGCCCATGGTCATGACCTTGGTCTCGCGGTATCTGTAGGTGCAGAAGCCGACCAGGCCCAGAATCATGCTGATTGGCGCGGTTAGCGTTGACCAGAAGGACATGGCGAACCCGCTGCGGTAGTACATTTCCATTGTGGCGACCACGCTTATGAGGCCTTGGCCTGCCTCCGCTCCAGCGACGCATATCAGATAGCGCCCCGCAATTCGCCCCGCCGACAAGAAGTCAGCCACACTTTTGACATATTTCTGACTTTTCAAGCCAAAGTAAACCACGATCAGCAGTGGAACCCAAATCAAAACCCAGTCTAGCCAGTACATACTTCCTCTTTCTTAATCTTTAACCCTTATTTAAACAATTGTTTCAAAAACAAGTGTGAAAAATGCCATAATTTAGTGCTATGACCAGTTTTTTCAAGGCGTAATCACTTGGTTGTCGGATGTGACGATGAATGGCGCCTGATATGCTTCCTGGGTGAGCCTCTTGCTCTCTTCCAGTCGCAGCAGGAAATCTCTTCCATGGTGCATGAATGCCAGTTGTTTGATGTTATAGTTGCCTTCCCGCAGTCTGCGCGCAACTTCCCATGGGTGGTGATGGCCTGTTTCCATGAGGAAGAGGTCGCACGGCTCTGGCTTCAGGAAACAATCCAGTTCACTCAAGTCGGCTATGTCGCCAGAATATACGATGCGCTTGCCTTCACAGCGGATGAGGAAGCTGAAACTGGTCCAGCTTCCATCTGCATTCGGCGGCAAGTGCCTGTTGTGGATTGCCTCCACCGAAATTGTCCCGTCATCATAGAAGCAGCCTTCATTGATGACATAGTTCTTGTACGGCAGTCTGTTTGTCACGCCAGGCTCCATCGCATTGAGGAAGCACATCAATGCCTCGTAAAGCCCCTTGCTGGGGAAGTAGAGTCCTATCTCATTGCCAGGAAAGTCCGCGATTTTGTTGACCACCATCAGCTTGCGCGGCAGCCACATCAGCAGCGGCAGGCCCGCCAAATGGTCGCTGTGATAGTGTGAAATGAAAATGGCTTTCATGCTTAGCAAGTCCACGCCATTTAAATATGCGTTAAAATGGCAATTCTCGCCTGCATCAAAAAAATAGACATGGCCGCCTGCCTCCAATGTCACAGAGGTCTGGTGCCTGCCTGGCATGGGTTCCGTGCCTGAACAACTTCCAAGTATCCTGATTTGCATTTTTGTTCTCCTTATTTTTATTTTTGTGCAGAATTTGTTTATGAAAACAATGAGATTTGTGCTAGGGCGCAAGCGGCCAGGTTGTAGTTACAAAAGTTCAATTTGCCACGCAAACGAAGATGCTTACAGGCGAAATATAACAACTCTTGCGGGCAGGACAGTTTGATGAATATCCAGCTTGTCCGCTTGAAGATCAAATGATACAGTGCTCCAGGTTCCGTCTCCTTTCAGAATTTCGGGAACCGCATCCTGAATCCAAGTGCCACGCAGCGGTATCTCCTCAATTGGGTCAAGGCCAATGTTCAGCAACTCAACGACACGCCTTCCCTCCTTATCTATACCATATTTCAGCAGCGTCTCGTTGTCGCCGACAAAATATAGAGCCAAGGGTGACAGAATGTTCAGGAACTCAATGAGCTGCGCCTTTCTGGATTCGTTCAACATGCTGAAAGCCGTGCTGAAACCACACCACGAGATGCTTCGCAGGGCCAGAGTCAGAATGTGCCCACCTAGTTTATTGGTGGCAAGTACCGCGCCTGGAGCCATCTCCTGCAAACGCTCGTCAAAGGCAAAGCTCTTCGCGTAGAGGCGTGAAAGCACCTCAGTACCCCTGCAGGGGGAAAGCTCCACCATCTCTGTCGGGATGGAGATGGCTATATTGCCACCCGCCCATTGCTCGCAGGTCACGGAAGCCTTGCTCCACTCCTTCACGTCATCGCATCCGATGTATGCCGCCAAGCCGCGCTTGGCGAGAGCCAGTGCGCCGAAGCCGTCCAGCAGGACCTTTCCGCTGAAGGCCTCTCGCAGCTCGTCGTCCGAGCAGCGTTCAACCTCCCGTTTGGTAAGCAGTGTCACCTCGCCCTGCTTGATGCCGCGCGAAAAGGCGAAAGGCAAGCCCATGCGCCCGAACAAATCCCCCCAGCCGTTCTTTTCTCTTGCATTGTTGAAGTAGAAGGCGGGCTTTTTGGGAACTGGTATCTGAGGTCCCTTCCAGTCGATATTAGCCTCACAGGCGTATTCCATAAGACCCGCGTCATCGGCCAGTGCCTTTCGATAGGCCTTTCCGCTGTCGGGTTCGAACTTGGCCAGTCGCGTAATCCAAAGCTTGCCGCCCTTGCAGCCCTCCATCATCGAAAGCGTCAGATGCGAACGCATAATCGCGGCGGAGGTTGAATAGCGGTTTTGAGGACAGGTGTCAGGCTCGCTGATGACGGTCATATCCTCGGGCAAAGTCAGAAGCTGCTCCGCCGTCAAATCAAGCCAGGCTGGGAAATATCGCGCGGAATCCCGCATGTAGAAGCCATCATTCAGGCGGACAAGCGGCCTC
>JAFSTJ010000811.1 GCA_017450525.1 Victivallales bacterium
GGTAATAGGAACACCAGTCCGTTGGGGGCGCTACGACCGACGGGGGCTCCGCCCCCGAACCCCCGTTGCCCGCCTGGTAAGAATCTAGTAGGGGGTTCGGGGGGCGCAGCCCCCCGTCGGTCGTAACATCCATAAACCAGTGTGCAAACACCAGCGGATTAAAGCGGAATTTGCCTTCCGAGTTCACTATCAACAACAAATGCACATGGTCTGGCATTATCACGAAATCGGAGGCGGTAAAGTGCGGCTCTATTTTATGCAATTGCCGCCATATTTCAACTATGCGCTCGCCCGCCGGCAACAGGATTGGCCGTTTTTGCCCTCGTTCAAGACGTGACAGCACAGGAAGCCTCCCCTCCACCACAAAGGTAAAGAAGAAAAAACGACGCCCTGTGTTGACCAATGGGAATTTCATTCTACACCTTCAGGAATGGCCCTCCCGCAAAGCCAGTGTTTTCTTCCGGAACGGCTGTCTCCGCCACTGGGCGATAGTCAGCCAGCACCTTTTGCCAGACGGCAATGGTGTCCGCAAAGCGTTCCAGCATATCGAACGCCATATCAGCGTCCAGCCGTTCCAGCCAGTTGTATTTCTGGATATGTAGATGCCCGTCCGCAGGATTCACTGCCAATGTGGCGCCGCCTGTGCCCTGGTACAGGAAATTCGCCTCCATGGCAGAGTGCAGCAAATCTTCCTTTCCATCTGGAGGGAATTCGCCGATTTCGGCCCGCATAAGCAGCATTTCGCCTGCATCCTGAAGCACCACGACGGTGCCGTCAATCTCCACGGCCGCAGCACCGCCCGCATCCTCGATTTCAATGCCAAGCGTTTTGCTCAAGGCTCCAATCAAATCCTCAAATGTCATGTTTACACCCCTATATCAACTTTATAGTCCTTGTCGCCACCCATCTTTTCGGCGTCCTTCAACAGCGTGCCAATGATCTTGTCGGCATCGAACGAATCTAAAAAGCTCAAGTTGAGTTCATCGCGGGCGATGCTGCGGGCATTCAGGCCTATGGCCGTTCTCTCCGCCTCGTCTGGCAACATTTGCTTCAATGTATTGAAATTGCTGAAGAGAATGTTGTTTATGGCGCTAGCAAAACTCATTGGGTTATCGAACTTGGCACTTGCCAGCATATCAAATCCATTGGTCAAGGTGGTAAGAATATTTGCCTCGCAATAGCATACACTACGGGCAAACTTCTTGATTGCGGCCTCCTTCGCCTCGGGCGTCTCCGCCTTGGCGTAATCAGTCAGGAATTTCTCATACTCCTCATTGAAGCTGTTGAACGTGACTTCAGTAACAATGGGGAAATTGGGGTCGTTGCTCTTTGTGACATGCTGTTCTATAAGATGCTTCAACTGACCAGCAGCTGCAATGGGATCGTCACCATGCAATCTCTCCAGTACCTTATTGTAATAGGAGCCACCTTCCTTGAACATTGGCGACATTGATGCGAACCTGCCGCCAAATTCCTCTGTATGAATCGTATCCAGGAAACTTGGATGGCCCTCGCCCTTCTCATTCTTCCTGGTCTTGACCAGCTTCTTGCCGTCCTCAGAGGCAAAGACATCGAATGCCTTGCCAATCATATCCAGCTCGTCCCTCTGTGGCGGCTGCTGCACTACGGCCTTGGATGCGTCAAGCATCGCCTTGCACTGGTTCATGATGGTATTCATCTCAGCAACTGTGTTGGACAGGCGCACCATGGACTGGATGAAGCAGTTTATCTGTGGAGGCAATTCAATTCCCAGCTTCTGCAATTCAACAATCGACGCCTGGAGACGATACACCATGTTGAACGAGACGCCGCCCTTGGACTTGTCCAGCACAGAATCCAGAATTGCCTCCGCCTTGTCGCGGTTGGCAGCCAAGGCCGCCTTGCCTTCAGGAGACAGTAGTTTCTCAAGGCCGTTCAGGAAAAATTCCTTGTTGCGGAAGGCAGACCCCATTATGACACGCAACAGCTCCTGCCTCTCATTCACGCCATCAGGACGGTTGCTCTCCAGTTTGTACAGATTGCCGAAGTCAATGAATGTGATGCGCGTTCCAGACACCATCAGGTTGCCAGAATGGGTGTCTCCATGGAATTTGCCGCTGCCAAGTATTGCCTCGTGGAACCATGCCTTGGTCGCCTGAAGCAGCTTGTCAGAGGCTCTCTGCAAATCGTCATATTTGCTGGAAAGCCACATTTGCATGTTGGGTATGGCAGTTGCGGGCAAATTCTGCTTGAAAACTGGCACCTTGACAGTCTGTCCAGTCTGGGGATCAACGACTTTTTCGCCAGTCTGGGGATCCACCTTGTCCTCCCACTTGATGCGGTTGGTGACGGGATCACGCTCGAACACGGGTGCCGCCGCGCCGCGTATATCCTCGGTAGTCCTCTTGAAATAGGAATCCACTGTATGGCCAAGAGCCACTTCGCACACCATTGCATTCTTCTGGGGCGGCACCAAATCGGACATCTTCATGGATGCCACTTCGGGCGCGATTGCCTGCAAAGCATGGTCCTCATTGTTGGCAATATCGTACAGCGTGACACCCTCGTTCACATTGTCAGCCTCCCGTGTAAAGTCGAATTCCTTCATGTACTGATTGAGCTGGCCTTCCCAGGTCTTTTCCATGCCAGGTATCTTCTTTGCCGCCTCGGTGAATATCTGCGCCTCGCGATTGACGCGTATTTCTGCATCATGGCGCATGATCTTCACCACCAGTTCCTTGCTGGCAATGTAATCCTCCATTACCACATTGCCCTCATTGTCCTTGACCTCAACTTCCTTTTCCTCTTGCGTTTCAGGATCAATGACAGTCTCCATCTTGGGCCTCTTGGCAACATATTTGAACTGGCAGAGGAATGCCTCGCCCACAGAAGCAGCACCTAGAGATTTCTTCAATTCAATGGACTTTATCTTGCCATTTGAATCACTGATCATCTTCATGAGATGCGCCTGCACCACCTTGCGCGGTATGGGCGCCAGATTGGACTTCATATCCGCCAGAGCATCTGCAAACTCGCCCATGATCTCCTTGGGCAGTCCCTGCATCATCTTCTGAAGCAAGGGGCTGGTGCCCTTGAGGATGGCGCCTGTGAACTTGTTGGTTGCCGCCTTCTTGGCACTTACAAGTTCCTGTCCCTGCATATTGCCAAACTCATAGGTTCCAGCATAACGCATGGCGGCGGCGAAGCAGGAACGCTTGTCCGCCTTGGACAACTGCGTGAAATAGGTGGAGACCACCTGCTTGAAGAAGCCAACCTGGCCAGGTGCCTCGGAGGTGGAGGCAGAATCCAGTATCTGGTTCAGGTTCTTGCCGTCTAGCAGATCCTTGATCTGCTTGGCAGTCATGTTCTTGTAGGGGTCTGTGGTGAGAGCGCCAACATCGTTGGCGTTACCCACATTGACATTGAACACCTCGTTTATGAAACTCTGCAACTTCTCGCAGCCCTTGTTTGCCATGGTCTGGATAATGTTGTCAAACTTGGCAAGTTCAGAACCGTGCAACTTGTCCGCATCCTTGAAGAACAAGGAGAAGCGCTCCAAGCCGTCTGGTTTCGCCATCATCTGGGCAAGCGTTTCGCCAGTGGCCTTCTTGCACTCCTCATCCAGAATGGCTTTCATCTTGGTGAAGCCTTCCACCACCACTTCCTTGATCTCAGGTGCCACCGCAAATTCCAGAACATCTGTGTTCTTTATGATTTCCGCCAAGGCATTCATCTTCTTGTCATCAGACAGCACCTTGCGCAGCTTTTCACCAGGGCGATCCACCTTCACGTCTGAAAACATGGTATCATCGGAGAACACCAAATCCGCCACGAAATCCTTGATGCCCGCCATGCCGCCAATGTCCTTGTGGACTGCTGGCACGGGTCCTTGAGGCACATGTACATTGGCTATCTGGTTGATGTCCCCCACAATGGGCGCACTTACCTTGAACTCGCTGTCATCAGCATCTGGTTTTCCCAAGGGCAAGTTTGCCACTGGCTCCAGCATCGCCTTCATGTCATCGGGAAGCCCCGCATTGTCCTGTACAAGTTTTGCGTGGTATGCATCCAGCTTCGCCTTGGTATTTACAGCTTCATTTCCGCTGATCAGCGTATGCTGTGCAATGTCCACGAGAATGCCCGTGTTGTATTCGCCCTTACCCAAGTTCCAGGCATCCTGCACTTCCTGTTCCAGAATAAGGCACGCAAACTGGCGCGTCACGCTATGGCGGTCGCTGGCAAGAATGCCATTTTCCAAGTCGCGGTCATAGACCTTGTCCAGCAGATTCTTCATCAAAGGACCGCCCAGGGTTTTCTTATCTACCACAGCACGACCAATAATCTGCGCCAGGTAATCATCAGCATTCATGTCCAAAGGCACCTTGACTGCAGATTCGCCAGAGCCAACGATTGCCGTAAGCTTGCCATCCTGGCCTTTCACAATTTCCACATCCATTCCGCAGACACGGAATGTGCCAGTATCCTGCACATCGTCACTCTGAAGGGACAGAACCTTGTCAAACAAGGTGGCAAAACTGGTCTGAAGAGCAATCGTGGAAACATTGCGCTCATTCACGGCATTCACGCCTCTGAAACGGGCACGCTGCGCATTGTTCAAGTCTTCCAATGGCCTCTGGGCGGAAATCATAAAAATGGCATCCGTCAACTTGTAATCAACCTTTCCCTCCTTGTTATCCAACGCTATTGCCTCTTGGTTGATGCTGTTGCGTTTTGTCAATGCACTGCCGCTGATCGACGCGGTCCTCTGCCCTTCCTCCCATTCATAGTATGACAGACTCGACCTGCTGGCCTGAGTGAAGCCCTTGCCCTGATTGGCGTATGTGTCCAGCAGTTCGCGCACATCCTGGCGCGAAAGGGGCTTAAGACGCTGCCTGAGCATTCCCTTAAGTGTTTCTTTGTCGGAAGTCAATGACAATTCAGCAGGAATGCCCAGCTTCTCCCGCACCAGCCTGATGTTGTCCTCGGAAACACCGCCCTTGCGCAAGGCAGCAATGAAGGCCTCCTTAACTTCCACTATGCGTTCTGGAGACAGAACCACTTTGTTCAAGGCCTTCCTGTGCACATGGTTGTTTACTTTTGTAAGTTCGCCAGTTAAGTTGCCTTGCTTGTCGGTCTCGAAATCCACAAGACCAGCATTGTAGCTGCCAGTGGCAATCTTATTGAATTGCGCCAGACTGATTTCCGGATGTGCCATGGTTTAACTCCTATTTATTTATGAAATGTCAGTAAAATAGCATAATTTAATGCATATTTTTGTTCTGTCATTGCCTTAGGCAATCGGTCGCTCCCCCATCGCTGGCATCCATTTGCGCGGGGTCATTGTGCAGTTGCAAATCTTTCCCTCAATGCAAAGAGAGCAGTCGTGAAGTCCTCGATCTTGGCCACCAGAAATTCCGCCGTCAGTATATCAAGCGGCAGGTACAATGACAAAGCCAGGGAATTGTCCTCATCATCCAGGGATATTGTGGCTCCCTTGGTTTCCGCAAATCTATGGTTTGCCTCCAGCGCGGCCACAAGCAAGTTGTCATTGTCCAACGGCAAATCCATTATCTTGGTCGTAATGAGCACCTTTTCGCCTGCATCGGGGCAGTACATTATGGAGATTTCCGCTTCTTCGGAGGAAATGATGCAGCATCCCTCGGCATCTGGCTCGAAGTCCTCGATGCCGAGAAGAGTGCCCATCTCCGCTATTATTTCTGCAAATGTAGCCATCTACGTCACACTTTCTTTGCCAGTGCCTTCAAGATTGGCACAGCCTGCTTTTTCCATTCCTTGTCATTTGCGACTTCATCAAGGATTTTCCACGTGGTGCCCTGGAACGTGTTGTACAATATCTGGTCATTTGCATCATTCTGCCGGCATCTGTCCAAAGCATCGCCAATTGCGGCATTGAAGCCTTCTGTAACACGCGAAAACTGCTTTGTCAATGTGTCACGGTCCTTCTGGGACAATAGCGGGCTTTCCAGCACGTCATTGAATCCGTTGGGGAACTTGTCTGCCTTCTCATCGCCCAGGACGCTCTTGATGACATGACGCTCCATGGTATGACTGTAGTCGCGGATCATTGAAACGCTCCTTACCTCCAGTTCATAACGTGCCATGCACTTCTGCAAGGCTTCCACCAGGTCCACGATTATACCCCTGCGAACCGTATCCTCATCCAGCTTCTTGAGATTCTCCTTGATGGCATCCAAACCATCCCGTGTATCAAAACCAGCCAGAACCTCCGATATCTTTACAGAAATCGCAGTCTTAAGTTCTTCAAAGTTTTGTCTCACCACATGCTGA
>JAFSTJ010000812.1 GCA_017450525.1 Victivallales bacterium
AGCCATTCACCGAAGGCAATCAAGGAAAGTGCGGAATCGGCAAGACGACATTGTACCGTTGGAAGAAGAATCGCACAGTTGTCGCCAGAACTCATTCCGGATTGAAATACACTGCGGCGGACATCCAGAAGATGAAACGGCAGATCAAAAGCGACACGTTTTACAGGCAAATAGTCGAGGCCTGCAATTGCCTGCCCTCGTCGCCGATGAAAGAGCGTGTCCTTGAAATTGAACGGCTGAAGGACCGCTTCACAATCTATTCCCTTTGCAAGGTTCTTAAAGTCTCCCACGAATCATACTATCGCATTTCCGCATCGTTGCGAGAAGAAAGCAAAACGCAATTTGAAATCAACGACCAGAATCTGATCCTGCGCATCCACTACGAGTTCAAGGAAAGCGGTGAACGCTTTGCCGCTCCGATGATCGCCCTCAAGTTGAAGGAAAAGGGAATCATCGTCTCCAAAGAGCATGTCCGCAGGCTGATGAAACAGGAGGGCCTGGTCAGCAAGCAATTCAGGCCTCGCTGTCATGGGAACACGACATGCAGGAAATACAATTACAGACGCAACAGGCTGAGACGCAACTTTACACAGTCAAAGCCAAATGCTTTCTGGGTCAGCGACATCACCTACGCCCGCGTCAACAAGGAGTTCTATGCCATCTGCACGATTCTGGACCTCTTCTCCCGAAAAACAGTTGGCTGGGGAATAGCGTCGGAGAACAACTGCGAACTGGTGTCCAGAACATTCCAGCAGGCATTTGAAGATCGCGGACATCCGGAAGAACTGACATTCCACAGCGACCAGGGGGCACAATACACTGCGTATGATTTCAGAAAACTGCTGAGGGACCTGAACGTGCGCCAGTCATTGTCAAATCCGGGGACTCCCCATGACAACGCGGTTGCGGAATCCTTCTTCAGCACCTTCAAACACGAGGAACTGTCCCATAACTGCTATCATAGCCTTGAGGAACTTGAAAAGACCGTGGCGGATTATATCGACTTCTACAACCATAAACGCCCGCACCGGACACTGAAATTGCGGACTCCCGACCAATGTGAACTGGAATATTCAATACAGGAGGCGAAAGATGCTGAATGATGGGGTGATACAAAAAAGCGACTTTCGGGAAGGGACCGCAAGGTCTGTACCGAAAGCCGCAGCAATTGCAGATGGTCGGGGCGCCGAGATTCGAACTCGGGACCTACTGGTCCCAAACCAGTCGCGCTAGCCAGACTGCGCTACGCCCCGTAAAAAACTGTCCCTAATATACGCATTTTTTCCCTTTTGGCAAATTGGCAGGCCGCATTTTCCTGTCAATACCCTAAAAAAACTATTTTTTCAAACAAGTTGTAGCCATAAAAGGCTTGCCGCGAATGTTCGCGGGCGCTGAAAATTCAATTGTCAAAATATTAAACAATGTTATATTTAGGCGATTTTTTTTGTTGCTTAATTTGGGTATAATTGCAAGAAAGGAAAACTATGACGAAAATCACTTTTATGGGCGCAGGCAGCACCGTCTTTGCGAAAAATGTGCTGGGTGACTGCATGTGCACAGAGAGTCTTAAGGACGCTGAAATCGCGCTTTACGACATCGACCAGGAGCGCCTCAACGAATCATACAAGATGCTTTGCAACTTGAATGCAAACATCAACTCCAACAGGGCGAAAATCACGCCATTCCTGGCGGTGAGAAACCGCCGTGCCGCGTTGCGCGGAGCGGACTTCGTGGTAAACGCCATCCAAGTCGGCGGATATGAGCCCTCTACTGTAATCGACTTTGAAATCCCCAAGAAATACGGTCTGCGCCAGACCATCGGTGACACTCTCGGCATAGGCGGCATTTTCCGCGCACTTCGCACGATTCCCGTGCTGGAAGGCTTTGCAAAAGACGTGCGCGACGTATGCCCCAACGCCTGGTTCCTTAACTACACCAATCCAATGTCCATACTGACGGGTTTTCTCCTGCGTCACGGTGGCGTAAAGTGCGTGGGCCTTTGCCATTCGGTGCAGGTATGCGCTTCATCCCTGCTTAAGCAATTGGACTTGTACGAGAAGTACAATCCAGTGCGCTGGAAAATCGCGGGCATCAACCACATGGGCTGGCTGCTGGAGATCAGCAAGGACGGAAAGGACCTATACCCAGAAATCCGCAAGGCAGCAGAGAAGAAGAACAGGATCGCCCGCAAGAAGGACGGCGAGAAGCATCATGACATGGTGCGCTTCGAAATCATGAAGCACTTCGGCTACTACAACACGGAATCCTCCGAGCACACTGCGGAATACCATCCTTACTTCATCAAGAGCCAGTATCCTGAACTCATCGATGAATTCAACATTCCGCTGGACGAGTATCCAAGGCGCTGCGTCGCACAGATTGACAGATGGCGCAAGATGAAATACGACCTCACCAACAACGTGAAACTCACACATGAGAGAACCAATGAATATGCCTCACGCATAATGGACGCCATGCTCACCAACGTGCCATACGAAATCGGCGGCAACGTGCTGAACAATGGCCTTATTGACAATCTGCCACGCGAGGCAGTTGTTGAAGTGCCCTGCATGGTAAATGCAAATGGCGTGCAAGGCTGCTACGTGGGCAGCCTGCCACTTGCCTGCGCAGCCCTCAACATGACACACATCAATGTGCACCTGCTCACCATTGAGGCGGCTGTAA
>JAFSTJ010000813.1 GCA_017450525.1 Victivallales bacterium
GGATTGTCTGATGCATTGATTTCTCTTGTCACACGCATGTAGTTCGGAATGTCGTCAATATCCTCCCCATCCAAAAGCGCATGGAGATGCTTCTCCACGCACTTGAATCCAATGCGATTGGCCAATTCACGCGCCATGGTGGTCTTACCAACGCCATCTATGCCTTCTATTGCAATGTGCATCTTAAACTCCTTTTGTGTTTTAATGTAGTTTGATGAATTCCTGGTTTGTGGATCCAACGTATGGCTTGACTGACGTGCGATATTCCTTCTGATAATCCCCGACTTTGATATAGTCGATAAGATCAAGAAGCTTTTGTGGGACATCATCAAGTCTATTGCCTGTATAGACCGCAATGTCGTAGTTCCTTTGGCGAAGACTCTTTGCCAATTCAATAAGCCCGTCAATCTGCATCAGAGGCTCACCGCCTGAAATGGTAATTCTCCGCATTGGTGTTCTGCTGTCGATGATCGAGACTAGCTCCGAAATCTCTATTTCATGCCCACTATTTGGATTCCATGTGCCCATGTTATGGCATCCAGGACAGTGACGGCTGCATCCCTGAAAGAACACGACGTTTCTGATTCCTGGCCCGTCACATGTCGAACCATGAAAATCCATATTGTTGATGCGAATGGTGTTATTGCTCATTTCTAAACTCCTCTTTATGTACCCAACACATATAAGAAATTGTCTTTGCTTTTTTCCGACAAGATGCTGAAATAAGCATTAACATTAATCCGTGATGTATAATGGTGTATAATAAGGATAGCGTCTATCAAAAATTCCCCTTATGTTTGACGAAGGTTCCCGCGCCTTTTCTTTCGCATTTGCTCTTTGGCTTATTGGGGGCCATCACGGTCAGTTCAGGCTCTTTATTCATTTGCATAAGGAAATCCTCAATGTTTGCCTGTAATTCCGCAAGACGTGGACGCGCGTTTGGATTGGCGTGACCGTCCTTGAACATCCTGATGAATGTGCTCTTCAAGTTATATGGCATCCAGCTCCACATGGCATACCACCCTCCTTTCGGAAGCAAGCAGTCCGATTGCGGTCCCAAAGGACAGCGACCTTTGAGAAGATTCTCGTCCGGGGTTCCGCAGGCGGACTTGTGGACAGGATCGCTGTAGCTGTAAGGATGCAATCCGCACATGAGGATATTGAAGGCCGTCAGCACCGCACCGAATTCGACATGATGGATGTTTCGCGGGACGGTAAGCAGACTTTTGTCGCGCAGCAGTTCAGGGGCGACGTGCGACGGGAAGAATGTGCTTGTTGTATGCACGCCGCCCCTGCCTGGCACCTGATAGCTGTCGCAGTCTATGAACGACACCTCGCACTTGTCGTTCACGAGGAAATTCGCGGGATTGAAATCATTGACGAGCACATTTGCATCGGCCAGCAGACGGATTTTCTTGACGTAGTCCAATGCCGTCAGGGCAAGTTCCCTTCTTGTCCATCTTGGGAACCGCATTTGTATGAACCTGGGGCCGCGCAATGTCAGAAAGGAATATCCTGTGCATTTGCGCATTACGAAGCCGATTATCTCCTTGCGGGCATTCATGACTGGCATGACAGGCCATGCCATGAACGGCAAACAGGAGCAGTTCTGCATATTCACCATGTCAGTTATGCGTTTTCTAAGTCCCTCCATTTTCCTGCTGTCGCGTAGGATGTTCTCCTTGTAGATTTTCACGAGGAACTTTTCGTTCATAGGAAGTTCATAGACAGTGCCTTCGCCGCCAGCTCCTCTTTCATCCTTGCCGCCCAGCGTGAGACGCTTTTCCGATAAATCATAGACGTCAATAGATCCCATGTTGCTGTCGCTTTCCACAACCGAGGCAAGCCATCCGCCCTTTGGCGCGGTTGTCGCGCGCCCTGGATTCGTCTTGACATGCTTTGGAGGTGTGGTCGCTTTCGTTGGAGCGTTTGTGACCCTTGGAAGTGTCGGTGCTGAGGACTGTTTGCTGACGAAAAGATTGTTGAATGCACTGAAAAAACCCATTTTGAACTCTCCTTATGTTTGTTGTTTATTTCCAATAAGGATTACAACTCTGTTTTTCCGATGTTTTTAGCGAAAATTGCATTTTTCTGCCGGGGAAATAAATCATGTCCCCCAGCACCATGCCATGAAGGATGCGATTGGAGCCCCGCACCCATGGATAATCGCCGACGTGGTCGTTGAATTGATCGTTGGTCATGATGAGCCTGCTGCTCTTCTGGTCTGCCAGGAATAGCAGGAAAGAATCGGCGCTTGTTCCCGCCGGCACCTGCAGGAATTTGTCGGATTGCTCCTTGAGCAGTTTCTCGAACAGCTGCGCCTCCTGTGGATCGTTTTTTGCAAGAATATGCTTTGCCGACGCGTCGAAATAGACTTGATACGGCACATTCATCTTTTCAAGGCCGTCTGTTATCGCGGTGACATATCTTAATGAGATGCCTTTCCGGACCTTATCCCAATGAATGATGTTCGATCCATCGAGAA
>JAFSTJ010000814.1 GCA_017450525.1 Victivallales bacterium
AGAATTCTCTGCTGCCAGTAGCTTTTCCGACGGGACGTAATATGTACCGCGTGAACGGCCTCTGGGAAGCATAAGCCCTTGTTCTTTGAGGCCTAAGAGTTCTTTTGAAACTGCCTTTTGAGCACATCCTGTGAGTTGACGGTAGGCAACGGCATCAAGTGCGCCGACCTCTCTCAAGAACACAAGCGCGATTCGCTGATTGTCATTGAGGTTGTATGAAACAAAGTGTTTGAGCCAGTCAAGGGTCTCTTCATCAAAGAAATGACATAGGAGCAGCCTGATTGTAAAAGTTGCCGCTAGGCGATCGGATTCCATCGTCGGACGTGACAGTCCCGCTTCTGTCATTTTTCGCCACATTCGGTCGATGCCACTGCCTTTTGCTTCTGCAAGTTTAGTGTCATGGCAGACGCGGGCGATTGTGTTATTACGCGGCACACTTCCTTTCATACCAAGCATCTCATCAGGTTTAAGCGAACAGCCTGAATTGCAGATTTCAATGCGGTTGTTGTAGCGGATTATCTGTGTAAACTGACCATGACGGTAGTCGCGATGCATAAGCATGTTAACGAGTGCTTCACGCATAACCTCTACTGGAAATATCTCTGTCTCTGGCTGAAGAGAGTCACGGTGAAAACGATGCCGTGTCGTAAGGCTCTCCATAGATGATGCTCAAGAGTTTATCGACCATCAGGAAAATTGGAGCGTAGGTGTCAACGCCGTCAAAGCCATCGGCAACGGCCTCCCAATCATTGCTGAGAATACGAATGTAATCGACACGTGCAAGTGTACAGGCGCGTTTGATTGCAGGCTCTTTGCCGAACAGCAGAATGCCAGCCATATTTAGTTCCTGTGGATTGTCCTTGCTTGTGCAACCAAGGGCTGTCAACAATTCATTCCAATTATGGTTCAAATTGACGTTATTCCAGGCCCATAACGAGTGCCTTCCGTCACGTGAGCCTTGTCGTTATTTCAATAGCGACTGCGGCTTACGCAACGAAATCCATCTCATTATGGAACTGGACTAAAGCATCAATTTGAACCCTAATTGGAATCAGAAGTCTCATATTCAAGTTCAACTGCATCGGGATCCATTTTCTTTCGCATCTGCCGATAACGTTGCACTGCCCGTTCATCAATATCAGAAATCGATGAATACCTTACAGGAGTTTCATCATACTTGTTCTCTGGATCTTCATAGAAACGCCAAAGGTCATCATCCGTCGCCACCAGGTCCGCGCTGCCTATGCGACGGTATGCGCCCTTCGGCAATCCCTCTTTCTTGAAATATAGTGGTTTTCGTGATGGGGAAGCTCGTCCACAATAATCTTGAGCACCGTTTTACCATGCACCTTTTCGACTTTCACCGTGGGATAGACGGGAGAGTTAAAGACACTTTTGCATTGTGTCACCAGATCTAGCTGCGCCGTGTCGGGATCATCCACTCCCTCCACAAAATAACGTTTGCCAGAAGCATCTTTGACTTCAGCATTGTTTTCGGCAATACCAAGCAGAATAACGCCGCCTCCAAGTCCAGGTTCGTTCGACATGGAACACACAGTCTCGAGAAGCGTTCTTGACGAATCAGTCGAATATGCCTTGGCCTCAATGGCATCACACTCGTCAAGCTCATTCAACTTGCTTAGGAGTTCTTCTGCTGAGCATTCTTCTATATACATTCCAGTTTTTCTTAAACGACATTGAGTGTACTTTCGAGGTAATTTTCAAAACTCCCAACGAAATGGGCCTGTGTGACCCATTTCGCGCTAGTTTTGAAAATACCTCAAATGTTACAAAGTACTAGAGGAGTTCGTTTGCTGCGGAGCGGATTGTCGCGATGAGTTCGGAGACCTTCTCGTCGGTGTTGTCGGGATGTGTGGCGATGCCTACGGTGCGGTTCATGATTTCGAGTGACTTGGCGCACTGGTCCTTTGTGAGGTCCTTGCGGCAGTCGGCGTTCTCCTTGAAGAAGTAGGGATTCATTGCGGGATGCGGGCCAACGTGCTTCGCGAACAGCGGATCCCATTCGGTATAGACGTGGCGTCCGGTCTTGCCTGCTATGAAGCAAGGCACCTTTTGAGCGAATGCCAGCGCCAGTTCAGCTGTCGGAAGCTGGAAGATGACGTGTGTGCCGCAGTCGCACTCAAGGCTGTTGTATTTGCCGGAGACGAGTTTAGTGTCGGCGAGTTCGCGGATGATGCGGAGTTTCTGGCGGCGCATGGAGGCGATCATGCCAGGAAGGCGGTCAAGCTGCGAGTTCATGATTGCGCCCTCGATTTCCGAGGCGCGGGAACCAGATGCGACGAAGAGGTCGTCCATGTTCGTGTTCTCGCGGCCTTTCCAATAGAAGCTGCAGCAGTCAACCATGCATCCCATGCGCGGGAGCGCACTG
>JAFSTJ010000815.1 GCA_017450525.1 Victivallales bacterium
CCATGCCGCCCATGTTGCCCATGTTGCCCATGCCGCCCATGCCGCCTCCGCCAAACAAGTTGCCAAGACCGCCAAGACCGCCACCGCCACCGAACAAATTGCCTAGCCCGCCAAAGCCGCCATTGGCCATCTTGCTCATGAATGTGCGCATTTGCTGGAACTGCTTGATCAGGTCATTGATTTCCTTGATTGGAACAGCGCAGCCCTTGGAGATACGCATGCGCCTGGACTGGCCGATGCTGTCAGGATTCCTGCGTTCATATGGCGTCATACTGTTTATGATGCCCTCCATGCGGTTGAACAACTTCTCGTCCATGGCTTCTGGTGGCAAGGCAGGCATTCCAGGCAGCATCGCCAGCATTTTAGCCAGGCCACCCATACTGCGCATACGCTTGATCTGATCCTTGAAGTCATCGAAGCCGAAGGTCTTCTTCCTAATGCGCTCCTCAAGTTCCTTCGCCTCTTCTTCCTTGATGGATTCTGCCGCCCTTTCGTAGAGGGAAAGTATATCTCCCATACCAAGGATGCGTCCTGCCATTCTGTCAGGATGGAACACCTCCAAGTCATTGGGCTTTTCGCCAACGGTCAGGAACTTGATGGGCTTGCCTGTGACCTGGTGCATGGATAGCGCCGCGCCGCCGCGGGCATCGCCGTCCAATTTGGTTAGGATGATACCTGTTATGCCCAATGCGTCATTGAAATGACGGGCAACGGAGACAGCTTCCTGTCCCAATGCTGCATCGCCCACCAGCAGTATTTCGTGTGGTTCCACCTGCTTCTTGACGCGCACCAGTTCCTGCACCAGTTCCTCGTCTATCTGCAATCTGCCAGCCGTATCCAGAATAACCGCGTCCATTCCATTCTCGCGGGCGTAGTCCAATGCCTTCTTGGCCAGTTTCGGGACATCCTTCTCCTCGCGGTCTGCATACACGCGCACGCCCAGATCCTTGCCCAGCAATTCCAACTGGTCGATTGCGGCGGGCCTGTACACATCGCATCCTACCAGCAGCACCTTCTTGTGTGTCTTGTCCTTCAGGTACTTTGCCAGCTTGGCGCTTGTTGTGGTCTTGCCGCTGCCGTGGAGACCACAGAGCATGATTATGGCAGGCTCGCCCTTGTCCAGCTCAAGACCTGCGCTGTTCTCGCCCAGCAATGCCACTAGTTTGTCATAGACGACTTTCACCACCTGCTGGCCTGGCTCCACATTGCGCAGAACCTGCTCTCCCAGGCATTCCTGCGAGCACTTGTTCACAAAGTCCGTGGCGACCTCGTAGTTCACATCCGCTTCAAGCAGGGCATTGCGTATTTCCTCCATTGAAGCGCGTATATTGCTTTCAGTAAGGACGCTGCGTCCTGTAAGTTTCCTGAAAATGCCCTGGAATTTGCCTGTAAGATTGTCAAACATAGATTCGTTGTCCTTAGATTAAAGCCGCACCGTCAGATGGCACGCATATTATATCCTGCAAAGTCGCGCCAGTTTTCCGCCTATATTGCTCCACTATTGTCTTTGCGTATGCATTGGCATCTCCCGCCTTGACCAGATGTACGGAAATGCCGCCGAAACCGCCGCCGCTGAGCCGCGCACCCAGGCAAAGCGGATTCGCCTTGGCCAGCGCGACAATTTCGTCCAGTTCATCGCAACTGTTCTTGAAGTTGAGCCTGGAACTCTCATGGGACTGGAACATCAATTGCCCGAAACCAACAATATCGCCTGAATTCAAGCAGGCAATGCCCGCGGCCACACGCTCTATCTCGCCCACCACGTGCTTGGCGCAGCCATACGAAACTGCGTCCAGCCCAGAGGCACATTCCTCCAATTGCGCCATGGACACATCCCGCAGCGCCTTGACGCCAGGAATGCGTTTCGCAATATGCTCCAGCGCCTTCTGGCAGCCGACACGCCTGTCGTTGTACTCGTTGGTGAGGAAATGCTTCACCATGCTGTTGATTACCACGAAGGCATATCCTGCGGGCATGGCGATGGTGCTTGTCTCCAGCGTCCTGAAGTCGGAATATATCAGGCAGTCTGCCTTGCCACGCAGTGAACTGAACTGGTCAAGCAAGCCAGTATTGGCGCCAATGTAGGTATTCTCGCACTCCTGGCCTGCCTTCGCCATTTCCAGCCATGGCAATTCCTTGCCCGCCAGAGAGCATAATGCCAAGCCTACTGACATCTCCAACGCGGCGGAACTGCTCATGCCAGCGGATAGCGGCACATTTCCACGCAGCACTGCATTGAACGCTGGTACATCCACGCCGCGTTTGCGCAAGGCAAGCACCATGCCCTTCACATAGCCAGACCAGTCTCCCTTGACATGGGGGCCAAAGTTCCCGATGTCAAACTGCTTGTCCTCGCCAAAATCCGCATCCGCCAGTGTGCACAGCGTTCCTTCAGTGGGCGCTGCGGCAAAGAGGATGTACCTGTCCACAGCAACGCTCAGCACCGTGCCCTGGTTGTAGTCGGTGTGGTTGCCCAATATCTCCAGCCGCCCTGGCGCACAGCCAATGCAACTTGGCTCCCGCCCGAAACGGGCTATGAACTTTTCCCTAACTTCGTTTTTCATGATTCTGTATGCGGGCGCCGAGGCACCCACATCTTGGCGCTCACATCTTAACTGCGGCGCGGCCTGCGTCAAATGCCTTCAGGTTCATATCCACGATGGCCTGTCCCTTGCGGGCAAAGTTCTCAGCCACAATGTCGCGTAGCAAATCGCTATCCAGCGCCAGGAAATGTGAGATTGCGCCCAGGAGGACCGTGTTCATGGCGCGTGGGTTGCCGATGCTGGCCGCAATGCCGTCCGCATCAATTACAACGCTGTTGGGCACTGCCTTCACTGCGTCAACTACATCCTGCGTCTCTGGATAGTCGCCGATGTTCTTGACTGGCTTGCTGTTGGCAATGATGACGCCCTTCGGGGAAAGCCCGTTGATGTGGCGCAATGCCTCCATGGGTTCCACTGCGATGATGACGTCCGCCGTCCCGTCCGCAATCAAATCAGAATAGATGCCGTCGCTGGACAGCCTCAGGTGCGCCAGCACCGCGCCTCCGCGCTGGGACATTCCATGCACTTCGGACTGCTTCACATTCAGACCCAGTTTCATCGCGGCCTTGCCGATAATCGCCGCAATTGTAAGAATGCCCTGGCCGCCTACGCCCGCGAGTATTATGTCGTTTTTCATATTGCTTCCACCTTCTTGTTGAATCACTTCTTCCTGCGCAATGTATGTATGCATTCACGGCGTGAGATTATCACGGATAGGCCTGCGAACGCCATTTCCTCCTTGAGGATTGCCACGTTTTCCTCGTGGTTCTTTGGCAGAGGCGTGATGACGCGGATATGCTCTGGCTTGACGCCCAGGCCAGCGCAGATGTCCTCCACGCGGCCTGCGCCGATGGAGTTCTGCCCACCAGTCATGCCAGTGGTGCCATTGTCCAGGATAATCGCTGTGATAGGCGTGTTCTCCCAGGCTGCATCAAGGATGCCTGTCATTCCAGAATGAGTGAATGTGGAATCGCCGATGACCGCCAGCGCAGGTGAAATGCCTGCATCAGCCGCGCCTTTCGCCATGGAGATGGAGGCACCCATGTCAACGCAGGATGAAATTGCGTTGTAGGGTGGCAGAGCACCCAGCGTATAGCAGCCGATGTCGCCAAAAACGCGTGCGGCTGGCTTGTCGGCAATGGCCTCCTTGATTGCCTTGTAGGTATCGGCATGGGGGCATCCATCGCACAGGCGTGGAGGACGTGCCTTCACTAGATCTGGCACTGCACGCAGTTCAGGCAGCGGCAGGCCAAATGCCTTTGCAACCACAAACGGATTCAACTCGCCAGTGCGGGGCAGCGCGCCGCTCAAGCGTCCCAGCACCTTTGGATTGCCCAGTGCGCCCAGCAATTGCTGTTCGATGAAGGGCATTCCTTCCTCCACCAGCATCACCTTGTCGCAACTGTCCATCAACTGTGCCAGTTGCTTCTTGGGCAACGGGTATTGCGATATCTTGAGGATGGAGTATGGGCATTTTCCGCCGAATGCCTCCATCACGTAGTTGTAACCTATGCCAGATGCGACAATGCCGTAACTCTTGTCTGTGCCAGGAATCAGTTTGTTGAAGGGGCTGTTCTCGCTGGCTGCCAGGAAATCCGCCTGCTTGGCGCAGAGGCGTACATAGTTGCGCTGCGCGATTGCGGGCAGCAGCACGAAGCGGCGGTCGCCTTCCTTCTCGGCCACTGGCTCTGCCTGTATCACTTCGCCACGCTGTATGTTGGCGCGGGAATGTGAAAGGCGTGTGGTCAGGCGCATCAGAATCGGCGTCTCAAACTTCTCAGACAACTCGAACGCATAACGCGCCATATTGTATGCCTCCTGCTGCGAGGATGGCTCCAAGCAGGGCATCATAGCGAACTGCGCGTAGTATCTGGAATCCTGCTCGTTCTGGGAACTGTGCATTGAAGGATCGTCCGCCGATGTTACAATCAAGCCGCCGCGCACGCCTGTGACCGCTGAGTTCACAAAACTGTCCGCCGCCACATTCAAACCCACGTGCTTCATGCAAACAATGGCGCGCTTTCCTGCAAAAGACATGCCCAGCGCCTCTTCCATGGCAACTTTCTCGTTGCTGGACCATTCGCGGTGGACGCCTCGCTCCGCCGCCTCCGCAGAACCCTGCATATATTCCATGATCTCAGTGGAGGGTGTTCCAGGATATGCATAGCACCCCGAAAGACCCGCATCCAATACTCCCTGGGCAAATGCTTCATCGCCCAGCAACAATTGCTGTGACATAAATCTTCCTCACATTTTTATTATTTTAAGAATACAAAACCAGTGTTAAATGCAGTAATATAATCAAATTTCATCAAAAACAAGCATTTCAAAGCCCGAACAGCTCCATCATTGCATTGAAGCGAGAAAGGCTGCCCTCGCCGAATCGGGAAAGCTCGGCACGTACCTGTTCTGGGCTTTCCTCCAGCATGTCGCCTGACTTGGAGAAGAACTTGTCTGCCAGGCACACAAGCTTCTCCTCCAGCGTTTCAGGCAGATAATCCCTGGCTGGAATGGGCATCTTGCTGTTAATGACTTCCTGTGCGGTGATGCCGCTGCCCGTATGACGCTCGCAGATACGGGCGTACGCCTCCAGGTCAAGACCATTCTGCACACCGTATGCCCGCAGCATCTCCGCGCCGCACATCCCATGTGAAATATACGGCCTATCCCCCATGCACAATATCTTGGGCGCATGGCATTTGATAATGCCGATGTCGTGCAGCATGGCGCCGTTGCGGACAATGTCCAGGTCCAGTTCAAGATTTGGCGCACCCTTCAATATTGCGAACGCCTTGTCCCTTACCTGGCTGCTGTGCTTCAGCAAAAGACGCCTCAATGGCGTGTCTTCTGGATAGAAATGCTCGATTATATTCAATGGTTCCATCATAATTCGTTTTCTCCTTGCTACGTTTGTCCAATATATCAAATGCCCATTTCTTTGCAAATCTGCCACACAAAAAAAAGATCTTTCGTCTTTTTACACTATATGATTACAATATTCTATATATTTTATCGTTAATTGATATGAAAAAGAATTATCTTTTAACAATTTAAAGGAGAGAAACAGCAATGAAAGAAAGGTACACACCCACACGGGAACTACTAGATGAACTTGACGAATGCCAAAAGGAACTGTGCCTTAGCGAAGCGCAGCTGGCAGAGAAGATAGGCATTACATGGCTTACATTTCACTTTCTGAAAACTGGCAGGACCGCCAACCCAAACTCGAAAACCCAGAAGAAAATCAAGGCCTTTCTACGCAAGGTCAATGGCGAGGGAAGCTCCATCCAGCTGGAGAATGGCCCTGGCCTAGTCAAGCAGGCGAGGAAAATATGCTCTATCTGCACCAGCTATCCCAGGGTCAAAGAGGAACTTCTGGATGAAATGAACAGCATCATCCGTGAAACCATCCAAGAGTACAGCCTTGGATAATCGGCCGCGCAGAACAAACAACATTGAAAAAGTCTTGCATAGTGGCAAAGTGCCTAAAGGCAGTTATGTTATGCCAAATTTTCCAGGAATCAAAGAAAATTGGCAGGATACTATGGGCGAAGACAAGCAAAACAAACCACAGCCTCTGTTTGGGGATAATGACATCAGGCACTCCGTGGAGACGGTGAACGAGCGCTGGGAACGTGAGAAGTCCAGGAGAAAACGGCTTGCGACGAAGATAGTGCTGCCTGTGGCGCTGGTGCTTGTCTGCACCTGGCTGATCACGGCGAAGATATTCGAATACTTCCCCTTCCAGCGTGTCTTTGAAATGCCGCCCATGCCAGAGGAAATAGAGGGGAAAAGCGACAATGCCAAGGCCGAGCCTGTGGAGAAAATGGGCAATTCCGAGGCGAAGATACAGTTCACGGTGGTGTATCCTGACAAGGAAGGCAAATTGCCTGAGAAAATACTCGCCATATTCCATGAGGCAACGGACACCAACCCCAGCCAACTCTACGCGGAAATCTGGGATGAGGCTCATGCCCCACAATGGTTGAAGGACGCACTTGCACCAGGCGCGAAGTTCGGCGTCGGCGTCAATGGCACTCCTGTATTCGACACAATTGACAATGAAGGCAAACTGATAAACCTAATCAACGACTATTACTCGACCATATATAAGGACGACAAACTGGTGATCAATCCCGCCACCTACGGGCTGAAGCAACCCACCGAGGAGGAACTCAGGCAGCGCAGCGAAAGGCGTATTGAAAGGGAGAAGGAAGAGAACTTGACACTTCCGTCCTTGAAGTTCGAGCGGTGAACGCCCGATGATAAAAAGCAAAGTAGAAGAATTTTTCGGGGAAAATTCCCCATTGAAACAGGCCAGGGGCGATTTCCACTATGAGGAGCGCCCACAGCAGGCACAAATGGCAGCAGCCGTGGCCGAGGCAATGGACACGTGCACCAATCTCTGCGTGGAGGCTCCCACAGGCGTAGGCAAGACATACGCGTATCTGGTGCCCGCAGTCCTATATGCTAAGCAGCAGCAGAAGGCGGTCATAATCAGCACACACACCATCAACCTCCAGGAGCAAATCATTGCCCATGACATTCCACGCCTGGAGAAGATGCTGAACTGCCCAATCAATGCTGTGGTGGCGAAAGGCAAGGGAAACTATCTGTGCCTGAGGCGTTTCTATGAATCCATCGACACGGCACAGGATCTGATTGCTTACGATGGCACATCGGGCGATCTTGCCAGGCTCACAAAATGGGCGGGCTATACCAAGACAGGCGACTTCTCCGAAATGAAACGCCAGGTATCGCCCCTGCTCAAGTCCCAAATCTGCGGCGAATGGGGAAACTGCCCTGGTCCAAAATGCGATTTCTATAAGAGCTGCCACGTCCAGCGGGCAAAGCGCTTAGTAATGAACGCAGAGATCATCATCGCAAACCATGCGAAATTCTTCTCAGCACTGGCGCTGGACGAGGAGAAGGCCAGGCAGAACGAATCACTCCATGATGACGAGAAGGCACTGCCAGACTACTGCGCTGTCATTCTGGACGAAGGACACACGGTAGAGGACGCCGCATCGAACCACCTGGGCTTTACCACGGATTCCATCGCCATCAAGGCAATCCTAAACAAACTTTACAATCCAGAAAAGGATACAGGCGTATTTGCTGGTGTAGCCTGCAAACTTGAGCAGCAGATGATACGGGAGGCAAAGGCCAGAGTGGAGGCATTCTTCAACAGCCTGGACGAATGGCTTTCCCTGCCAGGAAACAATGAAATGCCACTCTGCTACACCACGCCCAACCATATTCCACATTGGCTGGAAAGCACCTTCACAGGTCTGCTTTCAAACCTGAACCGCTTGAAGGAACAGGAGCAGGAC
>JAFSTJ010000816.1 GCA_017450525.1 Victivallales bacterium
AAGCTCCACTTTGGGCATCTCGAACGGGAGGTTGGCATAGACGTCAGCCGTCTTGTCCGCCTCACCACAGCAGCAGGCCGTCATCGCGGCAGCCGCCATGAGCATGAGCAGACTATGCGTTGTCTCCAAAGCCTTGCGCCTGATGAAAATACGTGGTATGTAGAAATAACAGCCTATTGGCTACTGCTCCTAACCAGAACCACATCAGTCTGATACTCATCGCCTGAGTAGAATATGCAGACATGGGAGGTGCCGAGAACGCAGGCGTTAACATTTCCTGCGTGGTGGGCGTTAGTGCTGGCGTGGCAGATGATTTCTGGAGCTGGCCATGCCTCGGGATGCCCCCAGATACGGGCTAAATCGACTTTGCGGCACTTCAGCACCCCTGCCCCACGCTGATAGTAGTAATTGGAAAGCAGGCCCATCTCTGTGTCCAAAACCAAGCTGGGCGTCGATTCACGCACGTCATCGATGCCTGTGCGGAACTTGCGCCAGCTCTTGCCGTTGTCGTCCGATTCCAACTGAAACTGGGAGCTTTTCACATCGGCGCCGCAGTTCTCCATACGAGCGACGGCAAGCAGGCGTCCATTTCCAAGTGCTACGCAGGAGGGTTCCGTAGGCCACTCATCCTTCGGAAGGCCATCTTCCACAACCACTTGATGCCAGGTACGCCCATTGTCTCGGCTTGTCAGCGTTCCCCAGGAGTGTTCTGTCGCACTGCGAT
Source organism: Victivallales bacterium (assembly GCA_017450525.1). Lineage (GTDB taxonomy): Bacteria > Verrucomicrobiota > Lentisphaeria > Oligosphaerales > Oligosphaeraceae > RGIG3456. Next base: position 725 of record JAFSTJ010000816.1, read on the forward strand.
AGTTGCCCGCAAACCACTGCGACATCAGCACGCCTTCCCCAATGTGGAAAACATCCGTAATCTGCATCGGCATGGGATTCGGCTGAAGCGATGCTATGCGCTCAAAAGAGCAGCCATCCACAGAGCGATAAAGGTCGTGATGCCAAGGCGTTCCAACGCAACGCACCCAGAGGAGCATCGCACCATCCAGGTCAAGCCCCTTGCCGATGGCACTTTCACCGAACATCGGAGTGTTGACGACTGCGTTCTCCTCAAGCCAGGTCGCACCGCCGTCCACCGAACGGCGCGCATAGACACCACGGCAGGTTTCCGAGATGCTATGCTCTTTTCCCCTGCTATATGCACAAACGAGTGTCTTCCCCAAAACCTGCACGAAAGGCCAGGAGTTGTAACCAAGCGCGTTTTGGACGGTGAGAACCTTGTTATTGTCAGATGTAGCGTTCATTGCAATCACTTGGATAATATATCATTAAGTACTATACTTAAGACTTAAGTACTATACTATTGAAAAAACGCTTTGCAACCCAAGAGGGTAGGTAATAGCATCATTTCTGTTACGCCCTTTTGAGTGGGTGTTTGGCGCAAAAGTCCCCCGGAGGGGGGCAATCGCCACGGAGTGGCGAGACATAGGATAGCCCAGGGTGAGCGCCCTGAGGGCGCGACCCCTGGGGCTGAGAAGGGTAGTTTGTTGGCGCCCCGGAGGGGCGCCACATTGTCCACCCAATTCATTGTAGGATAAATTGTTGCGCCCTTCCAGGGCGCGATGCCGTGGGGATTCACCTACCCCCTGGTTCGCGCCAAGGGCGCTCACCAGGGGCTATCCTATGTTTCGCCCCGCTGGGGCGATTGCGCCGCTCCGCGGCTTTTGAAACCTACCCTCGTAGGGACAGAGCAAAAATCATCAAATACTAATTCTTGATTATTTCAATTCTCACATAGTACCCTTTGGTTGTTTCTAAAACATCCATCCGCATTTCCACCCCATCGTCCCTATCATATTGGGAATGTTTGATAACATCGTTCTTATCTATTTTGTACTCTTTGTTTAGTCTTTCATTAAGCATACCCAGTGTTACTCTATCACAAGATATTGAACTTGGAAAGGGTTGTCGCCAAAGATTTGATACAGTGAATTGTTGAGCTGAGTAAAACACCATGTCCCTATAAATCGTAATACGTTCTCCATCATGTTTTTCATAATGTAAACAAACATACTCTTTAGGAAAATCAATCTCTAGAGCGTCCAATTCTTTAGGATCCACATTATAGTTCTTTGACACAACAGAAAAATGACACAATAATAAATAAACACCCAAATATAAACAGATTATTAGTGCAATAATGCCCAATATTTTAAATACAACTTTTTTCATGACAAACGCCTTTGGAAATGGACAATGTTTTTGTTGTGTCTAATGGAACACAATCCTAGTGAAGCACACTACCTATTCATTCACAACAGGCTGTCCTACAATGATTTTACACCTAGCCTGCGGATCGGTCATAATCATCTCCCCTACGGCGGGCACGCGGATGATGCCTGAATAGGGGTTCTTGATACTAATCACCTCGGAGGCAAGCGTTGCATCCACATCAGACTTCTCAAAGCCCAAATCCGCCTCCAGCATTTGGCAGTTCACCAGTTTGAGCTGCTTGCAATAGCAGAAGGGCTGCGTCCCAGACAGAATGCAGTTCTCGAAGGTGACATTCTCGCAGTACCATGCAAGATACTCTCCATGGACTATGCTATTCCGCACCAACACATTTTTGGCGTGCCAGAAGGCATCCTTCGTATTGAAAGTGCAGTTTTCAAAGGAAGAATCCGCAATGTACTGGAAGGAGTATTTTCCTTGTAATGAAACATTTGCAAAACTCAAGTTCGCAGAGCGCATCATAAAATATTCACTCTGGGCCGTGCAATCCTTCATGGAAATACCCTGCACAGACCACCCGAACTCAGGCGATATGATGTCACATCCCTCCAGCTTCACATTCCGACACTCGCGCAACGCTTTCGTTCCGTGCAACTTTGTCTGTGTTATGGATATTTCATTCGAGTACCAAAGTGCTGCCCTGCACTTCTCCGTCATCTCGCAGTTTGAAATGACAAGTCCGTCATTGTGCCAAAAAGGATAGCGCAGGTTGAAATAACACTCCTTCGCCACAATCTGACGGCTCTCCTTCAAGGCACTTTCACCATCAGCAGGACCATCGAAACGGCAGCTAATCACCTCAACGTCCTGGCTTTCATACAATGCCCTTTCTTCATCAAAAACTCTGTTGATTATCTGCTTCATTCTCTTGCATTCCTTTTACTTTCCTCTCTCGTTTCACCTTGTTTTCCCAGCGTTTGCGGCACTTGGCGACGATGCCGTCGAAAATAGATTCTCTACGGTTCTCCGCCACCTTTGCCTCATTGGCGTATGCCTCCCAAAAGATGGTCGGAAGCTCCAGATGACACTCTTCCAAGCCTTTCTGAAGCATCAAGTTATAAACGAACTGCTCCAAGTTGCGGCGGCGCAGCCACCAAGGGGGCATAATGGGCCACCAGCTGGTCTTGTCATTGTCCAGAAACACAGTCCCCTGCT
>JAFSTJ010000817.1 GCA_017450525.1 Victivallales bacterium
GCGTGTTTCTGGCTTCAAGGACGACCAGTTGCTGAAGAAATGACAGTTAACGCGCCAAGGCAACCTGAATGGGCGCCGCCTCGACGCCTACATACAAATATGATAGAGACAGAAGAAAAACAAAAGAAGGCATTTCTGGTTGGAATACAGACGCCTGAACTGCCAGAGGATAAATGCCGCGAACTGCTGGATGAACTTTCCGAACTTACGGATACCCTTGGTCTGGAAGTGGTGGGGTCGGTCATTGCAAAGCAGAGGGAACCCAACATCAGGTTCCTCCTGGGTGAGGGCAGGGCGCGTCAGATTGCGGAGGCCGCCGTCGCCTTCGAGGCGGATGTAATCATATTCGATGACTTCCTTACGCCATCTCAGCAGCGCAACTGGGAGAATATGGCTGATATTGCCGTTATTGACAGGCAGGAGGTCATATTGGACATATTTGCCAGGCATGCCCGTTCCAGTGAGGCTGTGCTTCAAGTTGAATTGGCCCGTGCCACATATTCGCTACCACGCCTGAAACGCAGGTGGACGCATCTTAACAGGCAGCGCGGTATGGCTGGCGGCATGGGAATGAGAGGCGAGGGCGAGCAGCAGATTGAGCTGGACTCTCGTATCGTGCGAATGAAGATAGCCAAACTAAAGGCACGTCTGGATGAGGTGCGCCGTCAGCGGCAGGTTCAGCGTGCACAGCGTCTGCGCAAGCCAGTGCCTGTGGCCGCCATTGTAGGGTACACCAATGCGGGAAAGTCATCACTGTTGAATGCCTTGACCGATGCAGGCGTACTGGTAGAGGACAAGTTGTTTGCTACGCTGGATCCAACTGTGCGCGGCATTATCCTGCCCAAGGGCCAGAAATTGCTGCTGGCTGACACGGTGGGTTTTATCCGCAGGCTGCCTCATTTGCTGGTGGAGGCGTTCAAGTCAACTTTGGAAGAAACTGTCCTGGCTGAGCATATAGTGGAGGTGCTGGATGCTTCTTCGCCTGACCTAGACGAGCATCACGATACGACTGTCAAAGTCCTTGAGGAAATTGGCGCAAATTCACGTGGCACAATATTCGTGTTGAACAAGGTGGATTTGCTTCAGGATGAACTAAGCCGCCAACGCCTTAGGCATCGTTTCCCTGACGCCATAATGTGCTCCGCAAAGACAGGCGAGGGACTGGACGAACTGAAAAACGTGCTGGAGCAATGCTGCATGCGCAACACCAGGGAGGAGGAGATACTAGTTCCTCACTCGAATCTGTCTGCATTGTCACACATACGTGAAATCGCCGCTGTGCTTTCTGAAAAATACGAGGAAAACGGTGCGCGTCTAGTTATAAGGATACCCAAGGCGGCGTGGCCACTTGTCAGTGAATATTCAACGCATAGGCGCAGAGATATATAAACACAGAGGCACAGAGGCGCACAGTTTTTTGTGTTTGCTATGTTTTCCATGAGGGAAGGTATGTGTGCGGCCATTGGCCGCGCATTCAGGACGCAAGGGTTGGCCAACCTGCGTGGATGTCCAACTGACGGAAACGTACAAATTGCTCAACCTGAACGGGCGCCGCTTCGGCGCTCGCATTGATGCCAATGGCATACGGAGACACAGGGAGGTGGCGATTTTGCGGAGCATCAGCATAGTGCGGATGTATGGGATGAAAGACAATGTCAAAGAACGCATAATGGCGTATATTAAGCGGCAAAAAAAAGCATCATGGGAATGGGACGTTTTCCGAGGAGAAACGGCGTGTGCGGTCGGAAAACGGGATCTCCGTCAATGAAGAGCATTTCGATGAAGACATCTAGCAGGATTAGCCAGACTGATTATAGCAGTGAATATGAGCAATATGGATGAAGATTCAGAAAGGACGCTTGCAGGTGCGGAACCTGTGCGTTTCACCGATTCAGAGGCTACCATCAGGGACAGATGCCAGCGCTTCCGCGTAGGGGACCTCATCATGGGGCAGTACGAGGTGCTGGAGGAGCTGGGGCAGGGCGGCATGGGCGTGGTGTATCGCTGCATGGACAGGGTGAGCGGCACGGAGGTCGCAGTCAAGGCGCTGCCGCCCGAACTCTCCCACAGCGCCGACAGCATGGAGGACATCAGGGACAACTTCCAGCTGGTCCACTCCCTCATTCACCAGAACATAGCCGCCTGCCTGACGCTGGCGATGGACAGGAGCATAGGGGACTATTATCTGGTGATGGAGATGGTGTCGGGCAGGAGCCTGGCGCTCTGGATACGCCGGCGTCGCAGGGAGGGAACTCTTTCACTGGAGGCCGCCTTGCCGATATTAAGGCAGGCGGCGCTTGCCCTTGACTTCGCCCACAGGAAGCATGTCATGCATCGTGACGTGAAGCCCGCCAACATAATAGTGGAGGATGACGGTACAGTCAAGGTGCTGGACTTCGGCATCGCGGCGCAGATAC
>JAFSTJ010000818.1 GCA_017450525.1 Victivallales bacterium
AGAGGGAGGTTCTTGAGATCGGGAGGGTGCCGGCCTAGCGTCCCATGTGGCAAACAACGCTAAGCCGTTTTTTTTAAAAAAAAGGCAAAGATTTAAGTTGGGATTCGATTGTCAAAGAGCTAAAATTCGCCAAACTCGAGGGGCCCCGTTGGGGCCCTTTCAGTGACGGTGTGTGGTCTTGATTATGAATCATGCCTCGCTTAAGAGCAGGGCCGCTGAGCGGCCCAATTTGAATAACCCCGAGCTTCGCAAAGCGGAGCGCAGCGACGCGTGGGGAATGCATGCCTTACTAGAGAAAACGGCCCCATCGGGGCCGAACTGCCAAATACCTACCCTCATGGGGAACATAGCGTAGTATTAAAGGTTGGGAGCGGTTTGGCTAGTGCCTGGATAGAAGCGGAGGAAACGGCGGTAGCGGGCTGGAGTGATGCCGTAGCGTTTGCTGAACTGCCTGGTCAGATAGTTGCTGTCGCAGAATCCACAGTCCAGTGCGATGTCGGTCAAAGGGCGGTTGGTCTCCTCGATTTGCCATCGTGCCTTCTCTAGGCGCAGAAAAGTCACGTACTCGTTGGGTGCATAGCCAACTGCCTGCCTGAATTTATGCGCGTAACTTGACAGGCTCATCCCCGAAAGTCGCGCTTCCTCTTGCAGCTTCAGAGGACGTTCGGGATGCAGTTCCAAACGCTTGATGGACTGGAACAGCCTCTCGTCTGTCGTTGCCTCGACGGTGGCGGTCAAAATGAAACTGCTGTCACTGTCAAACACTGAGAGAAGCAGATTTTCCAGGGAGACTTGAATGGCCCAGAGACGGATATCGCGACGTGAATTGAGGGCGTTGACGATTTGCCTCATGTGGAATTCGACCTGCTGGAATGCGGTGGGAGAAAGGTGAAGTCGTGGTGTGCAGTCTTGCCTGTTCAATGTGAAGAATCTTGCGTAGTGCGTCATTTTGCTGAGTTCAGGTGCCAGTCTCTGAAGATAGTCGGTTCTGATGCACAGGTTGTAGATGCGGAAATCACGACAGTCACGGTAGGCGTGGCATTCGCCTGGCAAGATGGTGAATACATCACCTTTGATGATGGAGGTGGTCAGCAAGCCATCCCGTCCTTGCAGGAGATGTACGCCATTTCCGCCATGCACGAACACTAGTTCAATATAGTCATGCTTATGTAGTTCAATGGAGGTGGCCTGGGGAATGTCCTTGTAAATCAAGGGCAGATCATCGTTGCTAAAATTCTGTAACTGGTAATATCTCATTGGTCAATCCCGACAGCAGGAAAAAGATAATATACAATAGTAGGCGTTCGTCATATTGTCCAGTCAATTTTGAAAAACAGGCATTTTTCCACCTGAATTAGGAGAAAACAAGGACTTTTCACCAAGATGACATTTTGCAGGATTATGCTAATTTCTTCCAATATCGTTATTGGTTTTTTTCTATGAAAATTGTATAATTTACACGTATGCTAAATTTAGCATAAATGTTTTTTCAATTCTGAAAATTCAACATAAGCAAAAAGTTAACAAAAAATAACAATTGACTAGGTTAATTGGAGGATCCCATTATGAACAGAAAAAGTTTCACTTTGATTGAATTGCTGGTCGTAATCGCGATAATCGCGATTTTGGCGGCAATGCTTCTGCCCGCCTTGAGCAAGGCAAGGGACAAGGCCCGCGCCATAAGTTGCACCAGCAATCTGAAGCAAATCGGACTTGCCAACGCCATGTATATGGAAGACTACGATGGACGCGTGGTGCCCGAATACAGCGCAAGCCAGACTGACGGGCACTGGTACAACATCCTGTCCGGCAAGGACAGGGACGGCAACGCCAGCGCAACAGGCCGCGGCTACGGATGCGAATTCATAAGCATCGTGAAAAGCGCAGGCACATTCTGGTGCCCGTCGTCCCCGAAGCCCATGGGCTGGGCGGGCGAAGGCAATTTCGCCTGCACATCCTACGGCATCAACTGCGCCATAAGCGCGGGGCGCGCCGACACAAACGGGAAGAACTGCCAGATTTCCGAGCCGTCCATATATGAGCCATCCAGCGCATTCCTGGTGACAGACACCATACGCAACCTGGGGCCTGCTATCCAGAACACATACAACCCGAACTACCGCCATGGTGGCGCCGACATGAGAGCAGACGGAACTGCACGTGTCGCCGGAGACGACAACAATATGTCCACCGCCACGCCAGGCCGCTGCAACATAGTCTACGTCGATGGTCACGTGGAGCCAAGGAAATTCCATGAACTCATGAGCATACCAGTGTCTTCAATCCGCTCCACCCAGTTCCCCAATGGCCTTGACAAGAATGCCGTATACCTGTTCCTCTACGCAGGTTTCCTGTATGACAACCGCTGTGCACCACTGTAATGTAGACCTATCATAATTAGACGTTTTTTATTGGCAGCGCTTATGCTTGTGGCCTGTGTCTCCTATTGAGAAGAGCCTGTTAATGACGAGGGGCGCAGAAGAAGGCACCCAGCTTTTTAACAACGGCAAGACCCTCGAGGCGCAGCCGTTTGCCGGGAAAACTGCACCGAGATAACCGGCAGGCCAGCCGATGGAACACAGCTGATACCATTGGACGCGGCGAAAAAATACGTGTTCAAATGGGCTTTCCGCGCCACTGGCAGCGCCCGCATCTCCGTGGGCTTCCAATGCTATGACAAGGACCAGAGGATTATTTCCTGCCATAACGTGAAGACCGTGCCTGGCTCGTTCACGACAGTGCTGGCTGACGCCTGGAGGTAATGTATGCGCGGCCATTCAAATATTGGAGGTAGAAGGCACGGGTTGATTGTGGTCAGGCACTAGCGCTGTGCGTCCCAAAACGATGGTATGAACTGGAAAAGTTGGGAAAATATTGTATTGTAATGCACGTTTCAAGTCTTTTTGTACTCGTAATTAATGTGTTTGGTCACATAAAGGCTTGAAAAACTTTTATCGGACTGTAGTGTGAAGAGCAATCCATCTAGTACTAGCCGCGCCATTTTGGCACTCACATTCAAATACCGCATTACACCACAATGAAAATCCAGAGTTCACCAAGCATAAGGCGCATGCCCACCTACCTGCACAGGTTGTTCAACCTCAGGGCCTCTGGGCAGGAATGGGTTTCCAGCGCGGAATTGGCGGAGTACATGAACATTCCCCACATCATGGTGCGCAAGGACATTGCCGTGGCAGGTCTTTCTGGCAAAAGGCACCAGGGCTTCAAAGTCAACGGACTGATTGACGCGATATTGCGCTTCGTGGGCTGGAACAAGAGCACGTCTGCCACGCTGGTCGGCGCTGGCTCACTTGGTACTGCATTGCTGGGCTTCAGGGACTTTCAATCCTATAACTTTAGGATAGAGACTGTATTTGACGCGGATCCGCGTAAAGTCGGCCATGAGATACATGGATATGAGGTGTTTGACATTGCGGAGATAGGCACGCGCCTGAGGCAGTCGCCGCCCAAGGTTGGCGTCATCTGCGTACCTGCCGCCAGTGCCCAGGCAATTGCGGATACGCTGGTTTCACTGGGAATAAAGTATATCTGGAATTTTGCCAACATCTGCCTTCAGGTGCCAGAGGATGTGATTGTGCAAAGAGAGGTCATTGCAGGAGGCCTTGCCGTTCTTTTTGCAAAGATACGCAAAAACGAATCAGGCGAGCCCATTACGGAGGACTGAAGGGATGAAGGGCGCAATCATAGACCTGGACGGCACGATTATCGACAGCATGCCGTACTGGGACAGGCTGGGCATAGACTATATCATCTCCAAAGGTCTTGTGCCCAAGGCAGATTTGAAGGAGAAACTTGCTCCTCTGGAAATAAAGGCAGGTGCCATTGTCATCAAGGAGGATTATGGTCTTGCCGAGGATGTGCCCACGATTTGCCAAGAACTTCTGGCTGGCATTGAGAGCGTCTATCGCGAGAAGGCGCCGCTTCTGCCAGGCGTCATGGAGGCACTTCAGCAAATGCATGCCGACGGCGTGAAAATGGCATTGTTCACAGCCACAACCACTGAACTTGCCACGGCTGCTTTGAAGCGCACAGGCGTGTTTGGCTTCTTTGACTGCGTGATTTCAACCATTGAAATCGGCATGGAAAAGTCCTTGCCAGAGGCGTATTACCTGGTTCTGGAGCGCCTGGGCACGATACCATCGGAGACCACCGTTTACGATGACCGCGAATACGCCCTTGAAGGAGCCCGCAAAGCAAACCTAAAGGCACTCCCATCTTTAATTTTATCCACAGATTAACTGTGCCCGCGGCGAAAGCCGCGGGTTTAGGAGGCACAGTTATAACCGCGGCTTTCGCCGCGGGCACCCGACAGTCCACAGGAAATTTTACTGAAGCACATATATGTTTTACGGGTTATTAGCCATCATAGCAACTGGCATTCAATGGACGATTACTGCGGTTTCCATGTCGCAGGCGCGCCATTCTGTAAAGGATTTCACGCCATTCTACATCATAGGCGGTTCAACTGCCCTGTTGTTTATTGCCTTATGCAGGGTGCTTTTTGGTTGCCAGATATTGCCTGACACCATTGCATTGCGTCCCATTGCTTTGATGCTAATCGGCGGCTGCATTAACGTCGGCTCCAACATCTGCGTAATGTCCACCTTGGGATATAGTGCCTCGGCATTGTATCTGGCGCTTTCCTCCATGGGTTTTGCCGTGTCGTTTTTATGGAGCGTTGTTGTCATGAAAGACCAATTCACCATACTCAATGGCATTGGGATTGCGTGTCTTTGCGTAGCCGTATTGCTTGCCGCCTTTGCAAAACAAAAAGGCATCGGCAAGTTTGAGTTCAAGCGCCTGGGCATTGCCATACTGGCAACGCTATGCGGCGGTGCCGCGCAAATCTGCGTCATCACAGCAGGGAAAGATGCACAATTACCTGCATTGGGAAAGACAGGCTGCATTATGCTTACATACGTAGTAGCCTTCAGCATAATCGCCCTGGCAAGACACACGCCCATAGAAGGAAACAAAAAGATTTTCTACACATCAGCACTTACGTGGGGGCTACTTGCCTTGACATCATACGGAACTCTCTTCTTTGCGATAAAATGGCTTTCCACGTTTTCACGTGCTGGCATAGCATATCCAATCTGCATTTCAATCCAAATGATTGCATTTACGCTTTACACTCGCTTTTTCCTGAAGGAAAAGTTGTCCCCAATGCAAATCACGGCGCTCATATTGATAGTCGTGGGTGTAATTGCCGTATGATGTTTTCACTACGCTTTAAGGAGAAACAAATGTTCCATATTTGCGGCGGCACCAGGGCATTTAGAACTTTCATAGAATTTGTGGCAGCGAAGGGCGAGGGCGTGACATTCTACACAAAGCCCTCGGAATTACCGCATTCACTTGGCCCAGAACATGTTTACATCATACTTCCCGACTATGAACAAGGCGACAAAGTGATTCCAGAGCAGTCCCTGGAATGGCTTGAGGCAATGCTGTCCCTGCGTCGTTCTGGAAGCCACTTCTACATAGAAAACTACATGGCGCAGGACTATCTGCATGGTTCATTTACATCCGTCCGCCCCATGGGCAGAGAAAGATACTTCTACCAGGAATACATTGAATGGGAAGGACATCCACTGCAATCTCGAGATGGCTTCTACCTTCCCACCGCAATGCGTTTTCCAAACAATGAAATTGCTGCTGTAAGTGATTGCATTGGCACACACAATATTTTCCGACAGGGGAACTATCATTATCCAGCGCTTTTGAGGACTCCTGACGCAAATGTGCTTTCCGCCTTGACAGACCTGTCGGCGTTCAATCCTCTTTTCAGAAAGCCCTACAGACTTTGGATGAGCCTTTGGAAAAGGATACTTAATGAACTGGCAAATATTCCTGATGCAGTTGTGGAAGAGGCTTTCCTCAAGGCATTTCCAAATATCGAACAACTCTCAAATGGCAATACATCTGAACAGGCAGTAAAGAAGGCATTGAAATGGCACCTGGAATCAGGGCTTTTCATTTCTGACGATGGTTCCAAAGGCATGTTTGAGATGATACGCTCCAATGATTTGGGAGTACGTGCAAATCTTCGAACTGATGCAACGCTTCTGACAGGTGCGCTATTTGCTTCCGCTGGGCAAATATGGCAGCAGGAAAAGTTGACGCGCATCGGATGCAATCTGGCGGATTTCATCTTGAATCGTGGCGGGCAAAGGCCTGATGGCTTCTTCAAATGGTTTGACCATACCAATACAATCTGGGCCTCGGATTCTGGCAGGGATGGTCTCGCAATCTGGCAACTTTATAAATGCACTGGACTGGAGCGTTACCACGAATCTGCAATGAAGTTGGCAAATGCCCTGCTCTGCTGGCTCGCCAAAGATGGACTCTGCTGCGGCTCCTTCAAGGGAGATGCCATACCGCCTGAGGCCATGTCCATAAACAATCCTGTCTATTATGGGGAAATGGTTGCCTTCTTGCTCCAATTGCATAATGACGAATGCACATCAGCCGCATTGAAAATCATAGAAAGAATCGCCGAGACATTTCCACAAGTATCTCCTTTCGGCTTCTCGGACAATTTTACGTGGTGCCGCTGGCTCCTGATGCTATCCAGCGCACAATTCTACACCAATAAAGACTTTTCACATAAGATCAATCAGGTCCTGGACTTTTTTGAGGCGCTTCAAGAGGACTGCGGCGGCATACGAGAAACAGCCATTAGATTGGAGGGACATTCTGTGGAAGCAGGCATTGCAGTCGGTGATGGCTCAGATGCCATCGCGGATTTGCTATATTGCAACAACTATGTGCTGTGCAGCCTGTCAATCCTCTTGCGGCTAAAGAAGGAACGTCAGTCCCTCATAAAAATGCCTAAAGTCGAAGCAATGTACAATAAACTTCGTGATTTCATGCTTAACATACAAATCAGCAGCACGGATCCAAGACTAGACGGCGGCTGGATGAGGGCATTTGACATGCGCCTGAAGGAATACCATGGTTTGAACAAGGACATGGATTGGGGCTCCTATTGCATTATGGCTGGCTGGGTAATGGGCTTGATCCCTCTGGTATTGCTTTACGAAGGCCAGCAATCCTCCCTGTTCACGGAATGAGTATTGCAGTGGGTTGTAGGGTGCCCGCGGCGAAAGCCGCAGGTCAAACCGTGCCTTCCAAAACCCGCGGCTTTCGCAGCGGGCGCCCAACAGTCCACAGGTAATGGGTCAGCCAATGATATTGACCAGCACAAGCCCTGTGTGGACACAGAACACCTCTGGCATGGCGTCAAAACAGGTACAGTGTTGCATCCAGAGGGCTTTTTTATGTGGCTGGCGGAATATGCCATGGCCAGATGC
>JAFSTJ010000819.1 GCA_017450525.1 Victivallales bacterium
CTCCAATCTGGACGAGATTCGCTCCAACACATCCGAGGGGCGCTCCCAGATTACCTGCCAGTTCACATGGGGCACCGACATCAACGAGGCATCCAACGATGTCCGCTCCCAGATCGACCGCGTTAGAAGAAACCTGCCTGATGATGTGGACGACCCGCTCATCTTCAAATTCGATTCGGCCAACATGCCAATCATGATCATTGGCGTCACAGCCAAGGAAAGCATCGAAAAACTGTACGATATCATTGACGACGAGGTGTTCCAACCATTGCAGCGCCTGGACGGCGTAGGTTCCGTTGACGCCTTCGGCGGTCTGCGTCGGCAGATCAATGTCATCCTCTCCCGCGAAAAACTGTCTGGCTACGGCCTTACGCTAAAGGACATCGAAAATGCCATCGACAACGAAAACAAGACACTTCCCGCTGGTACGCTCAAACTTGGCATCATTGAATACACCATCCGCATCCTGGGTGAATATGCAGATCCAGAACAAATCAAGGAAATCCCACTTCTCCAAAAGGACGGCGCAATCATACGCCTAAAGGACGTGGCGGAAATCAAGGATTCATTTGAGGAAATCACACAGTACGTCGAGACCATGGGCAGAGACGGCATGATCATGATCGTGCAGAAACGTACTGGTGCAAACACCGTCGCCGTATGCAACGCCGTCAAAAACGAACTGAAGGAACTCAAGAAGGTCATTCCACGAGACATTGATTTCTACATCGTTAATGACTCCAGCACCTTCATCATGCAGTCCATCAACAACGTACGCAGTTCGGTGCTTTGGGGCGGCCTCTTCGTCATTTTGGTGTCGTACTTCTTCCTGCGCAATGCAAGAACCTCGCTGGTCATTGTATTGACCATTCCTTTCTCGCTAATTATTGCATTCTGCTATATGTATTTTATGGGATGGACCATCAATATGATAAGCCTGTCCGCACTGGCCATCGCCATAGGTATGGTGGTTGACAACGCCATTGTCGTCTTGGAAAACATAACCAGCCATGTCAACCGCGGCGTCAAGGTTCGCGAGGCCTCCATGTTCGCGGCCAGCGAGGTTGGTTTGTCCCTGGTTGCCTCCACAGCCACCACGATTTGCGTGTTCATGCCGCTGGTCTTTGTGGAAGGCGCATCTGGCATCATGTTCCGCCAGCTTGGTGGCCTTGTCACCGCAACGCTTCTGGCCAGTCTTGCCTGCGCATTGACGCTGACGCCCATGCTGAGTTCCCTGCTGCTGAAGCCAGTCCCCCGCACAAAAAAGGAAATAGAGGAAGCAGAAAAGGACAACTCCTTTGGCAAGCGCTTCTACAAATGGTCTGAAAAGCAATTCCAGGCATTCGAGAATGCGTATGGCAGGTTGCTGGATTTCAGCCTGCGGCATTCATCCGCAGTCATTCTTCTGGCAGTGGCAGTCGTTGGCATTGCAATCATGGTGATTCCATTCGTGGGTTCAGAATTCACGCCTGACCAGGATACTGGCGAAATGGGTATTCGCTTCCAGTTGCCAGTTTCCACACGTGCAGAACTTACAGCGAAAACCGCTCGCAAAATTGTGAACGTAGTCTATGAAAAGGAAAAAGAACTCCTGAAGGAAAAAGGCAAGGGCATAGCGCCAAACAAGGAGGAACTGGACGAAAACGGCAATCCAACTCCGCGAACCACTGGTATACGCTTCACCAACTGGCGTGCTGGGCGGAGTTCGTCTGGCTGGGGCAACAGAGGCTCCCATGTGGGACAGTTGAACATCAAGTACATTCCCATGGAAGAACGTCCATACGGCACAGCCGAACTGGGTGACCGCATCCTGAAGGAACTTCGCACCTGGCCCGAATTCAACCGCATATTCCTGGATACATCCAACAGACTCATGACCATGATCATGGGCGGCAACAATGAAAAGCCCATCATCGTGAAGATACTTGGCTACAACCTGAACACCACACTGGGAATCGCAAACTGCATCAAAGACCTGGCAATGGATATTCCAGGCGTACGAGACCCAATCGTAACTTTCGACAACGGCAACCGCGAAATCGTAATCAATATCGACCGCGAAATGGCAGCCGTCCTGGGCGTGAATGTGGACAATATCGTCTCATCCATCCGCACACTCTTCTACGGCAAGGAGGCAAGCCAGTTCCGCCAAGGCGAAGACGAATACGACATCTTCGTGCAACTTGGCCAAGACCAGCGTACCAGCATCACTGACATTCAGAACAGCGAAATCACAGTTAACGGCAACCGCATCCGCCTGGATTCCTTCGCCACAATCACAGAGGAACTAGGGCCTGTCACCATCAACCGCACAGGCCAGGAACGCGTGGTACAACTGCAGATGGACGTATATGACCGCTCGCTGGGCGAGGTATTCACCGACTTGCGCAAGGCCATCGAGGAGAAAATCGTGCTGCCTCCTGGCGTTGCAATCACCTACGACGGCCAGGTCAAGGAACAAGGCAAATCCTTCAGGGACCTCACACTGATACTGGTGCTGGGCATCCTGCTGGTGTACATGGTCATGGCAGCCCAGTTCGAATCATACCTGGCGCCATTTATCGTCATGTTCTCCATTCCGTTTGCGTTCGCAGGCGCCATATTCGCACTGGCGTTGACTGGCAAGACACTGAACATCATGTCCTTCATCGGCCTGATCATGCTGGTTGGCACGGTTGTCAACAACGCAATCGTGCTGATCGACTACATCAATATCCTGCTTTCGCGTGGCAAGGAAGTACGCGATGCGGTGGTCACATCAGGCAGGCAGAGACTGCGTCCTGTGCTGATGACAACACTCACCACCATCTTCGGCATGCTGCCAATGGCACTGTCCCGCACCACTGGCTCCGAGCTGTGGTCGCCATTAAGCATAGCCATCATAGGCGGTCTCAGCATATCCACGCTGGTGACGCTGGTCTTGATTCCGATTATGTATAGCCTAGTTGCCAAGACAAGGAGGTCAATGGTATGAGCTGCAATCTCAAAATGGTATTGCTGATATATAATATTTCCATCAATGACGAGGTAATGTCTCTTTTCGAAGGCAGCGGCGCACCCTGTTTCACGCAGTGGCCACGTGTAGTGGGAAAAGGCGTCACCACAGGACCTAAAATGGACAATGACGTATGGCCTGGCGCCAACTCCGCAATCATGACTATTCTGCCCGAAGACAGGGCCAAAAAACTGTTTGATGATATCCAGGCCATCCGAAATGAAATCGGCCAGCACGAAGGCATCAAGGCCTTCATCCTGCCTATTGAGGCTATGACGGGAGACATTTGATACCCCATGAAGGCTGAATACACTCAAGGCAACATCGCCCAAAAACTTCTCATGACCGCCGTGGCGATGCTTGCCAGCACCCTGGCCATGTCTGGCTACAATATGGCGGACACCTTCTTCGTGGGGCAGATTGGCGGCGAAGAACCATTGGCGGCAATGGGATACACATTCCCCGTGGTCATGCTAATCTGCTGCATCTTCCATGGTTTCGGCGGTGGCTGCATGACCACAATGGCGCAGGCGCTAGGCAGAGGCGACATGGACGAGGCATCACGCATCGTCACCACTGGAATGCAAATACTGCTGATAATTTCCATCGCACTCGCCACCATCGGCATTCTCAGCGCGGATTTCATATTCGGCCTCATGGGTGCCAAGGGAAACACGCTGGTCCTTGTGAAATCATACATGAACGTGTGGTTCATGGGGTGCCTTACATGCAGTCTCGCACTGGAATGCAACAAAATCCTAATTGCGGCAGGCAAGCCACGCATCTCCAGTTTCATGAACATGCTGGGCATGATCATCAATGTGATGCTGGATCCGCTGATGATTTTCGGCGGCGAAACATGCCTGAAGCATACACTTGCCCACACGCCAGAGGCATTGCACTGCATCGTACGCCCAGTAATGTCCCTATTCCTCTTTCTGGAGCCAAACGGCATACGCGGCGCTGCCATTGCAACCGTCATTTCCCAATGCGTCTCCGCAGTCTCCCTGGTGTTCATCCTATACCACCTGCGCCTGCTAAGATTCCAGAAACTGCCCTGGGATACATTCTTCAAAATGGGGCGGCTTATCATGACCTACGGCATACCCGCCATGCTCAGCATGCTGCTATTCCCGATAGGCAACAGCATCACTACCTGGGCCACCTCACATTTCGGTGACGTTGCCGTTGCTGGCGTTGCCGCGGCCAACCGCCTTGAGAACATAGCATTCGTGCTGCCCATGTCCTTCGGCATTCCGCTCATGCCGTTCATAGCCCAGAACTACGGCGCAAAGCTGTACTCCAGGGTGCGCTTCTGCTTCAAGTTCGCAGTCAGTTTCGCATTCATCACGCTCAACACAGCCGCGCTCATACTCTTCTTCTGGGGCAAGCACATCATCGTCTATTTCACTCCAGAACCCGCAGTGCAAGAGGTAATGGTGCACTACATGCGCATCGTGCCCTTCGGCTTCGCGCTGATTGAAATCATGCGTTTCTCTGGCTTCGCACTAGTTGGCTGCGGCTACCCAATCAGGGACACCATCCTCAAATGCATACGCGTCTGCGGCATTATGATTCCAATGTACTTCCTGACCCAGTATTTCCACTGGTACGAGGGCATATTCTACTCCAGACTTACAACAGACCTGCTGGGTGGCGCAATCTGCTTTGCCGTCGCCTGCGCCATGATACACAAACTACCAAAACAGGACGGCGTTGACGCAGTCCGCTAACAATTAAACAAGGAGAAAACAAATGAAACGGATGTCTCTGATTATTTTGACAATGGCAGCATTGATTTTCTGCTCAAGCCAAAACCTTTCAGCACAAAACCAAAAGGAAAACGACAAAATGTCAATCCAAAAGACCTATGAATTCATCAAGGCGGCAAAGACCTACTTCATCGCAACTGTTGACAAAGACCAGCCCAGAGTGCGCCCATTCGGCACAATTCACATCTTCAATGGCAAACTCTACATACAGACTGGGCGCAAGAAGAACGTGGCAAAGCAACTGCTCGCCAACGGCAAGACCGAACTCTGCGCCATGAAAGGCGACGAGTGGATCCGCGTTTCAGGAGAGCTTGTTGACGATATTCTCCGCGACCCAAAGGCCTCCATGCTGGAGGAATACCCGCAGCTCAAGTCCATGTACTCCGCCGATGATGACAACACCATGGTGCTCTACTTCAAGCCAGGCACAGTCACTGCCACAATCTATTCCTTCAGCCATGAACCTATTGTCATGACATTCTGACCGCGGGCTTTAGCCAGCGGAAAAGCCCCAAAATCGGAGCCGCCGGCTTCAGCCTCCGGAAAGCCCCACATCGAAGCCGCTGGATTCAGCCGGCGGAAAAGCCCCCCCAAAATCGGAGCCGCCGGCTTTTGCCGGCGGAAAAGCCCCCCCTTCGGAGCCGCC
>JAFSTJ010000820.1 GCA_017450525.1 Victivallales bacterium
ATGCATCTCGCAGGCAAAATCTCATGATAAAAGACTGCTCATTATCGGCAATGGCAGCAATCTTGTAGGTAGCGATGAGAATGATATCTGCATTGCAGTCAAGTTGCCAGCACAACCTGAATTGCAGATAGATGGAACTACAGTAAGCAGCAATTGCGGTGTTCAAGGCACAGCGCTTTTCTGGAAACTGGCTGAACTTGGCCTCGGTGGTGCTGCGTCAATTTCAGGAATACCAGGCACGCTGGGAGGCCTGCTGAAGATGAACGCAGGCGCCAATGGAATGGAAATATGCGAAATCGTCGCTGAAATGCAAGGCATTGAACTGGACAGCGGCATACCATGGCATTGGACCAGAGAGCAAAGCGGCTGGGCATATAGGAAATCGCCTGTGCCAGGCAATGTCTGCCTCACCAGAGCCGTGCTTACAATGCAAACTTGCATTCCAGAGCAAGAGTTGAATGCACTTAAGCAAGAAAGTGAACGCAGAAAAAGAGTAACGCCATCCTGGTGGTCCGCAGGAAGCATATTCCGCAATCCTGCGCCTGACATGCCAGCTGGACGCCTGCTGGAGGAAGCAGGTTGCAAGGGACTTGAGCAGCCTCCATTCCAGGTGAGCGAAAAGCATGCCAACTGGATTGTCAACAGCCAAAGGCAGCCAGGCAGCGCAGTAGCCGTGCTGAAACTAATAGAGGAGATGCGTTCCCGCTGCCCAGTACCCCTGCAATGCGAAGTACGCAATGTGGGCTGTTTCGATGAGGGCACCCAACCAAACGCAACTTGAGTTAGCGCCGTTCGGCGCTCACATAATAAACAACTATGGTATCATTTGAGAAAATGGCGCCCTTCATGCTGAGGGCAAGAGTAGTGGAAGTAGGACGGGACAGGCTGGCGCAAGTCAAGAAGAAGCTTGCCTGCCTGCTCATCACAACTGACATATCGGAGAACAGCAAAAACGAGATGCTGGCGTCATTCAGTTGCCCAGTTTACCAGCATTTCACGTCGGAGGAAATCGAGGCTATGTTTGGATTCCATGGCACGAAGGTGCTGGGCTTCCACCGTTCGCCGCTGACACAGTCGGTCCTGCCATTGCTGACGCCATATCTTGTAGGGAGAAACGCAAAATGATGCAGAAAAAGCTTAATGAACTAGTCCGCAGTGATTTGCAGCGCATTGTGGCAATAGAGCCAGGCGACAATGGAGAAGCAGTGCTGTACAGACGTGAGGAGGACGGCAGCACCAGCAAGCTGGTCATGCCATTCCACCCATGGATGCTTATTGGCGACCTGGATCTATGCCAGGAATTGACCATGGCAAGCCAACTTGACGCACTGCATGGCGATGGATGCTTCAAGGTCAGGGCATTCTTTGACAATGCCAATGCCTACGACCAAGCACTGAAAACACTGCGCAAGGTGACGCGCCTGTCACCGAGCCAAGGCGGCAAACGGTTCCGCATATTCAGCGACTTTGACCAGCAGTTCCTCACAATGCACCCAGCCAGGCTGTTTGACGGCATGACTTTTGCACAACTCAAGCGCATGCAGATTGACATTGAGACCAGGACATCTGGAGACAAGAAGCACTTCCCAAACCCGAATATCCCAGGCGATGAAATCATACTCATCTCCATAAAGGACACGGATGGGCTGGAGACATGCCTTTCAATCAAAGGCAGCAGCGAAAAGGCAGTCCTGGAGCAACTGGTGGAGATTGTGCGCACACGTGACCCCGATGTGATAGAGGGGCACAACATATTCAACTTCGATCTGGAATATATCGCAACCAGATGCAAGATGTTCGGCGTACCTCTGGCACTGGGAAGGGACGGCTCCGAACCAAAAGTGCGGGATTCCAGGCTGACCGTCAGCGAAAGAATCATTCCCTACAGAAGATACGACATCTACGGCAGACATGTGGTGGATACACTGCACCTGGTGCTGCTTTACGATGCAATACACAGGGACATGCCCAGCCACAGCCTCAAGAACTCAGTCAAGTATTTCAAGGTGGCATCGCCAGAACGCACATACGTGCAAGGCGACACTATAACAAATGTATTTGATGCAGACCCCGAGACGCTGATTGCATACTGTATGGACGATGCCAGGGAAACAGATGCGTTGAGCCGCATTCTCTCCCCAAGCTACTTCTACCAGACGCGCCTGGTGCCATTCTCATACCAGAGTTGCATAACCAGAGGTACCGCCGCGCGAATTGACGCAATGCTGTGTGCGGACTACATGCAGTCCAACGCCGCCCTGCCCTATCCTGGCGAAGCAAAGGCATTCCAGGGCGCATTGACCGAGGGCGACAGGCAAGGCGTATTCAACAACGTTTGGCATGTGGATGTGCGCAGCCTGTATCCCTCCATAATCATCTCCAACGAGATGTGCCCAGCAAATGACACACAAGGCACATTCCTGCGAATGCTGCGTGAACTGCGCTCATTCAGGCTTGCTGCAAAGGATGCCCGTAAGACTGCGGCGCCAGAGGAAAGGGATTTCTACGATGCGCTGCAAAGCACATTCAAGATACTGATCAATTCCTTCTACGGCTATGCAGGATATGCATTGGGCACTTTCAATGACTTTGAAATGGCGGCAAAAGTCACCGAGACGGGGCGGAATATACTCTCTGGCATGAGGGACTTCCTGGAAAACAATGGCGCCACCGTCATTGAAATGGACACGGACGGTATCTACTTCTCACCTGCCGAAGGCACCTCCGACATGGAGGCATTCTGCGCAAAACTTCAATCCACCCTGCCAGACGGCATTGAAATAGAATTGGATGCGCAGTACAAGGCAATGTTTGGATATAAGAGCAAAAACTACGCATTGCTGGCGCAGGATGACAATGTTATTCTATCAGGCGCCGCACTGAAATCCCGCGGAACGGAGGCATTCCAGCGCAATTACATGAAAGATGTAATCACGCTTCTGCTGCATGGCCATAGGGAACAGGCGGACCAAATATATGAAAAGTACGCCAAAGCCATTGAGGAGCACACGCTGCCCATAGGTGACTTCGCCAAGAGGGAATACCTGTCCACTTCAACGGCTGTTTACCAGCGCAAACTTGCCGCAGGTCAGACCAAGCGCAGCGCCGCATACGAGCTGGCCCTAGCATCAGGCAGGGAATATGTCCAAGGCGATGCCGTGGATTTCTATGTGACGGGCACAAAGAAAAGCGTGTCCGTCACGGAAAATTCCAAACTGCTGTCCGAGGCAGATCCAACTGTGCGTGACGAAAACGTTCCTTTCTACCTGGCCAAACTTCAGCAACTCAGGAAGAAATTCCTGGAGGAGATAAAATAAAACTGTGGACAGTGGACAGTGGACAGTGGACTGTGGACTGTGGACAGTGGACTGTTCTGTGCGCGGGGCGAGAGCCCCACGTTTTGCAAGCACAATTCTATCCGCGGCTTTCGCCGCGGACACACAACTAACCACTGTCCACAGTCCACTGTCCACAGTC
>JAFSTJ010000821.1 GCA_017450525.1 Victivallales bacterium
CAAAGCACGTGCTTGCCTGCGTTGAGCGCCTTGATGGAGTGCTCGCAGTGGGAGAATATCCAGGTTGCCACCAGCACCGCGTCAAAGTCCTGCGCCAGGAAATCGTGTTCATTGTCGGTGACGTATGCGTCTGGGCAGACTTTCTTGAAACTGTCCCGCATGTCCTTGTTATAGTCGCATCCAGCGACCACGTCTATCTGCAAATCGCGGCAGGTCTTGATGAAATGCGCCCCGCGCCCCAATCCCCAGATGCCCAGTTTCAAACGCCTGTCAGTGCCAAAAATACTATTTTCCATTGCTTGTCTCCAATTTTTTCAAGATGTGGGCTAATATACAGCGCATTGCCCCAAAATCAGCCGTATGCCTTGAGAGTGCATTTACGATTGAGGTATGCCCGTACGGACACCGCTATTGCAAATTAGCCACGGGATATGCGTTTGTATTTGCATGGTGTCCCTGTTCATCCACAACCTCGAAACGCATGTATTCGTCTCTTGCTGGCACAGGGAAAGTTGCCTCCGTTAGGTATTGTCCCTTTGGTGCGACGGCAATTTTGCCAAACCTGAATTTTGTGGCCATCTTTATCATCTTTGCGGGAGAGCATGTAATTGTGACCTTTCCGTTCTCCACGTAGAGAGAAAGGATGTCGGGACCTGTCGAGGCATAGAAGTCACCCTTCTCAAGAGCGGCTATGGCAGAGCCGTAATCTAGCTTTTCCAGCTTGATCATGCACCATCCCCTGAAGCATGGTCCGAATTCATCAGGACCGTTCTTCGTATGAGTGTCATCTGCGGCAATGCAGTGAAGCATCTTTCCATGACGCAGCATCCAGTCATACATGGCTGGATTGTACTCATCCGCGCCAAGGCCGAAAAGAGAGCATGAATTGAATATCTCCATGGCAAAAAGCCCGTGGAAATCACCGAACTCCTCTGGCGACACCATGGAATAAACAGGATGGTTAAGGCAGACCAGAAAACCATATTTATTCGCCTCGTCAATCACATGCTGCAGAAAAGCCATGTCAAAAACTTTTTTGCATGGCGGACCCGCCAGCGTCACACTGTCCGCACGCCATTTTTCTCCGTGAATCACCGTTTCCTTATCGAAGCAGATATGTCCCACATTGTGTGGATCCCTGGCGTAGAGATTAAGTTCTATGGTCTTTGCGCAAACGTATTCGCGTGGTTCCACCACGGCGTATTCCATGCCGGTTATGGGCAGGAAATCCTCATCTGCCAAATCCGAATGGTCAACTATGAGTTCATGGTCAGTGTAGGCTATTATACTGTAGCCTTGGCTTTTGTAGTGCTCCTTCAGTTCGGCAGGCGTCATTTTCCCATCCGAAACCGTTGTATGCGTGTGAAGATTCGCCTTGTAAAAGCGTCCTTTTTCTGGAAGAAGATAAGTTCTCATTTACTGTTTTTTATGCTAAAAATGGTTCATATGACCTCAACAAACACCCCAAGACTGCATATTCACTTCTTCACATGGAATATATAGGCCTGGCCGGCAATCACGTTGATGGAATCCCCATTGCGGAAGCTGCCCTTCATGGGCCCCACAATGGCCTCCATGCGGCATCCTTCAGACAAGACAACCTTTCTGGTGCCGGAGGACACGGCATACAGCGTGACAGTGTCATTTCCAATCCACCACTGGTCATTCAGATTCTCTCCATAGTGGAAAAGCCCCGCCTTGACAGTCAATTCACGCAGTAGCTCCATTGGAAGGGCCATCTGCGTGGCGAAGTAATGGACCGTACCATTGATGGACTTGCTTACAAGCATCGGCCTGCCTGCCTTGTCCTTTCCAAGGACATGGTCGAATCCTTTGATGGGATAGAACCATGGCGTGCCCAAAGTCGGATTTGCCCAGGATTTCCCTTTGCCATACTGCATCACGGGATTAATGACTTTATCCTCCATGTCCATCTCAATGCCAAGGAAGTCGGCGCATGCCTTGGCGCATGGTGTCTCTCCAGGGTATGTGGGACCTGCGGCATACAGCCACAGGACAGTTGCCTTTTCCCTTGCAAAGCGTGCCATGAGCTGCGCCCGCTGTTCCTTGGAAAGAATGACGGGAGCCGTCATGATGTAGAACTTGAGCGGGGGCACCAGCCCCTCCTCCAGCAGATCCTCAACCACAAGCTGCCTGTAGGACACGGCAAGCCTGTTGACATTGCGGTTCAGATAAAGAGTGGTTCCGTTGACGACGGTGTCCCTGCCGTTGAAGCGGGTGTAGTGCACGGATTCCCTGCTGCCCACTATGGCCATCTCCTTTGGGGTGGTCCCCGCCACTGGCGGCAATGACATGTACACACGCTGCTGCTCGGCCAGGGGCTCGAGCAGCGATTTCTCGCAGTACCAGTCGTTGAATTCAAGAATGTAGCGGCTGATGCCCGACGCGAGCATCATACCCATGCTCCGCACATTGTCCGCTATGGATTCAAATGGCTTGTCGTAGTAGCCAAACTGGTATTCCCGTTCGCTGGACGTGAGGAAGGTTCTCCTGTCCTCCTCAATGTAGACCAGCTTGCCCCTGAGCAGGAAGGAATCCTGCGCCTGCATTATGCCGTCCGAATCGCCCAGTTTTCTGCGCGCGTACTGGGAAGGCGCCCTGACAGCATCCACGTACGGGGAGCGTGCCACCTCCAGGAAGCCATTGTGCCCCACGAACTGGGGCGGGCGTGAATTCTGCATGGCAAACGTCACATAATAACCATAGTATGCCTGGGTCATCCAGCCATTGTCGGTGTTTTCCTTCACGGTCTTGGAAAAGGCGATTATGGCCTTTGCCAGGGCGAGGCCACGATATTCATACCAGTCGCAGACATTCTGCTGGGTCTTTGGGTCCATGAGCCTGCCGACCTTCGACGCCGCCATCTCCTCATAGCTTGGCATTGGCGCATTATCCAGGGTGACATCGTTCCTGTGCCATGCCTTGCGAAGCGCCTCGTCACTGCCGTATTTCTCCTTGAGATGGGTTCTGAATGCCTTGAAGTCCGACTTGCTACGCCCGTTTGGCTTCGGCTCGCAATTTGTCTCCCAGAACCATTCGCCGTTCATTGATTCGCAGGAGCAGAATGCGACCACCCTGTCGGCCCAGGGCTGCGCCTTCACGTATTCTATGAACTTCCTTATGAAGTGGCATGCCCCGTCTATCCATTCCTGGCTGGAGAGCGCCGAGTCGTATTCAGGCGAAAGACGGGTGCCGTCGTATGCCAGGCCACGACTGTCGGGATGCGCCTTCAGCCACCATTCCGGAAGGCAGAGATGGGTATTGAAAAGAATTTGCGCGTCAGGCTTCTCGATCAGAAGCGCCAGTATCTGCCTTTCCACTTCGACAAAGTCAAATTTGTCTGGCGCAAGCCATGAACTGTGTGCAGAGACGGTCACACGCGTGATGCGGGCATTTGCCTCCGTAGCTTCGTCAGGCGCGAAGAAGGCCCTGTCAGGAGAGGCGTGGAAACGGCTTCCAGGCAGCCAGAAAAACGGGTTCTGGATCTTGCCGTTTATGCGCAGCTTGGGACGCGTCTGCGCGTCAAGTATCTCCACCTTGGACAAGGCTGGCGCCGGACCTTTGAATTTTGGCACCGTCGCCACTGGAACATTGTTGTTGACTACATAGTCATCATCCAGATACAGGGTGTAGTCCTCCCCCATGGGGACCAGTTTCTTCTGCCAGCGAACATGAACTATGTCGCCTGTCTTCCACTCGTTCTGTGACGGGACAATGCCCAGTTTCAGTGGATATTCCTTGCCGGACGCGGTGCGGGCCACAAAGCGCAGACGCTCGATTTTCTTGGGCAGGGGCAAATCCAGCCGTGCATCGAAGCCATCCTCCGTTGCCTTCAAGACAGTGACCTTTCCCTGCTTTCCAATGTAGCGGTATCCTGCGCGTCCGCGCCAGGGCGCCGCGGTCTTTCCAGGACCGACCACGACCACGGGAGTCTCGATTTTCTCTGGCATCGTGTCGCCGCCCACGGACATGCGCCAGGACTCGTCGCTCTTAAGTGTAATCTCTTTGCCGCTTGGGCAATGTATGTATCCTTCGCAGATGGCGCCTCCCATGCCGGAGCCATTGTATGCCTGTATGCGTATGACATTGCGCCCCGCCTTCAGGTGTTTCGTTATGTTGTAGCGGAATGCCACATAGTACGGCCAGCCCTTGCCAAGGCACTTGCCGTTGACGTAAAGAGTTGACACATCATCCACCGCCGTGGCGAGGACCGCCACATCTGGTGCCTCATCCAGATCAAAGACCTTTTCAAACCAGACGTTGGTGTATTCCGGGCCTCCTTCCCTCTGGCTCCATATCCAGTTGGCATCCCAGTATTCGCTCTCGAAGTGGTTTCTGGTCCACCCCGTTTTCTCCAACACGGGGACTCCATCCCCTGCGCCATCCAGGGTGATTCTCGCCAGCACCACCAGTTCCCCTGCGGTGAAGGTGGAAGGCTCCTTGCCGAGGCGCACCTTGGAGACCACGCCGAGCTTTCTGTCCAGCAGCTCCAATGTGCCGCCTGGATTTCTGGCTCCCTTCCAGCTTAGACGATAGCTGGCACGTGGGAGCATGTCCCTTATGTAAACTGCTTCGCCAGGCTTTATCGACTTGACGTTTGGTATCTTGTTGCTGAAGGAGGACACGCGCACTGCATTCAGCGTGCATTTCATGCTGTCCCATCCAGCGGCGCGCAGGGTAAGTTCCTTGACTACGCCCGACCATTCAAAGTATTCATCGACGGGAAAAATAGTGGTATGGACTTTTCCGTCGGGATGCAGGTTTCTAGTTATGTTTCCTACTAAGTCCCTTCCGTCCTTGGTTGTCTTGAAGGTCAATGTCAGGTTTCCTGGCCCTCCAAAGGAGGCCAGGTCAACCTCTATTTGCCTTATATCCTTGGCATCCCATTCTGGGGTTCTAAAAAAAAAACCTGAGCCTGCGCTGATGCTGCCTGTGATGCCGTCTTTTGACTTCACGCCGTTTTTCCCGCTGTACTCCCAATTTGAAAGCAGTTCATTTCCGGAGAAATCAGTGTCAACATAGCCAAGACCATCCTCCACAGGCTGCAAAGAAATGTTGTCCAGGTAGACGGGAAGGCTTCCCTCATGCAGATGGAAGTACAGTTTGACGAATTTCGTGCCAGGCCAGAATTTGTTATTGGCGCTGTTGTCCTTGATCTGCCCCTGCACCACGGCGTTCCATTGCTGCCATTCGCTGGAGATCATCTTATATCCCACGGTCAGCATATAGCTGCCATCGGCATGCAGGCGAATCTTGGTGCCAGCAGCCACGTTCCAAGGCAGAGGCTTGTTGAACTCGACAGTCCAGCCCTCGCCAGTCTGCGTCACCTTGTCAACCAGATAGTGGTATTTCCTGTTGGGCAGGTCGGAGAAGTCTTCCTTTGCGCCGAAGGCGACTATGCGCCCCGCCTTAAGGTTCCACTTTGAGGCATCCGCCACCTGCATGGAAGTGGCTCCCTTCTGGGCGTCTGCCAGCACTGTCGTGAATGAGCCAGGCACGGTCTTCACGTTATGGCAGGAGATCATCTTCTGGTCCTTGTCATAGCATTGGAAGCCCACGGAGACGCGGGCGCTGCCGGCTGCGCGAAAAGCCCCTTTGAACACGTATTTTTTCGCCGCGTCCACTGGTATCAGCTGTGTTCCCACGGCTGGCTTGCCGGTTATCTCGGTGCAGTTCTTGCCAGCAAACGGCTGCACCTCGACGGTCTTGCCGTTGTTGAAAAGCTGGGTGCCTTCTTCTGCACCCCCGTCCTTCACCATCTCCTCGCAAAAGGAGACACTTGCCACAAGCAGAAGTGCTGCCGATAAAAAACGTCTAATCATGATATACCTCCATTACATTGGTGAACAGGGATTGTCAGAAGCATCGCTGCCAAAATCGCGATTTATTGCGGTTACAACCAGCAACTCAATCAAAGTAAAACCCTTTCTGTTCATATTGTTATTGTGAACTTTTTTTCTTAAGTTTATGCTGTGTAATTATACCATTTGTGTAAAAAATGGCAAGTGAATGTATTATTGAAAATATGGAGAATCCCATTTTAGTGATTCTTTCTTTGTGGACTTGATGGCGCGGGAGCATGGCTTTTCATATCACAGGGGCGTTTTGCTCAAAATTCCCACAATATCTGTTTTGAATAGTTATAGAATATCTGCGTGAAAAAACAGCCCAGCGGGTAATGGGTCAGCCAATGATATTGACCAGCACAAGCCCTGTGTGGACACAGAACACCTCTGGCATGGCGTCAAAACAGGTACAGTGTTGCATCCAGAGGGCTTTTTTATGTGGCTGGCGGAATATGCCATGGCCAGATGC
>JAFSTJ010000822.1 GCA_017450525.1 Victivallales bacterium
CCAACATATTCGTCCATGTTGAATGTGACTACGTTCTTGAAGCTGACCTTGCCAGCCTTGTACGCCTCGATGAAGCGCCTGTAAACGCCTAGTGGCGAGGAACCTGTAGGCAATCCCAGCACGAATGGACGGTCGCCCTTGTGGTTGTTGATGGCGGCGATAATGTGGTTTGCCGCCCACTGGCACATTGTCTCGTAATCCTTCTGAATGATAACCTTCATCTTCTGCTCTCCAAAAAACAATATTAAACCTGAGGTGATTGCAAAACTCATTTTTATCCACAGATTATCGCAGATTATCACAGATTGAACTTTTGATACATCCATTTCAATAAAGTGCTTAAAAAGCACAGTTTCTCCTTTTTTCTTGCGTTCGAAAGCGTGCTTTTGAGTGCAAGAAAAATGATGAATCTATGTCCATTCAGGACATTTTATTGAAATGAAACTAATCTGTGTAAATCTGTGCAAATCTGCGGATAAAATACTTTTGAAATTACCTCACCTGAGTGCGCTCCATCTTCGGGACGCACATCATCTAATTATGCCTCGGGTGTCAGCACGTCAAAGCCCGTGTATGGACGCAGCACTTCTGGTACGACCACGGTGCCGTCCTTCTGCTGGTTGTTCTCCAGTATTGCGCACACCACGCGGTCCGTCAAGCCTGTTGCGGAAATAGTGTGAACAAAGCCACGGTTGCCATTGGCATCCTTGTAGCGGATGTTCAGGCGGCGTGACTGGAATTCAGTAAGGTTGGTGTTGCTGGTGACTTCCCTGTATGCACCAAAGCCGGGATACCATGCCTCGATGTCGTACTTCTTGAAGCCAGGTGCGCCCATGTCGCCCACGCAGACATTGACCACCCTGTAGGGTATGCCCAACTGCTGCAGAAGATATTCCTCATTCGCCAGGCAGACTTCGTGGTACTTAGGTGATTCTTCGGGCAGGCAGAACACAATCTGCTCCACCTTGTGGAACTGGTGCACGCGGAAAATGCCGCGTGATTCCTTGCCGTAACTGCCAGCCTCGGTCCTGAAGCATGGGGTGTATGCAGTATAGCAGCGCGGCAGAGTGGCGGCGTCCAGCACTTCGTCCGCATGGTATCCAACCAATGTCTGCTCTGATGTTCCGATAAGGGCCAAGTCCTCGTTCTTCAGGTCGTAGGTCTGATCCGCGAAGAATGGCAGATAGCCAGTTCCGAACAATGTATGCGCCTTGGCCGCGCAGGGGGACATGAACAGTTTGAAGCCACGCTTCACCAGCGTCTGCTGAGCCCAGAAGAACATTGCCTGCGTCAACTGCGCACCCTGCCCGCACCAGTAGTAGAAGCCAGACTGTGCGACCTTTGCGCCGCGGCCAGTGTCAATGATGCCAAGTATTTCGCCGATTGCCTGGTGGTCCCTGGCCTCAAATGGGAAGTTTGGCTTTTCGCCCACAAAGCGCACTGGCACATTGTCCGCATCGCTTTCGCCGTCGGGGCATTCGTCAGAGAGGAAGTTTGGCAGCCAGGTCATCATTTCATCGACCTGTGCCTTGATTTCGTCCTGGAGCTTCTCCTTGTCGCCCAAGGTGGTCTTCAGTTCCTTCACCTTTTCGCGGGCTTCTGGATTGTCCTTGCACTCCTTGCTGAGGCGGTTGCGCTCGGCGCGCAGTTCTTCCACTTCCCTGACCAGCGCCAGGTATTGCTTGTCCAGTTCGCTGAGTTTGTCAATGTCCACATCACAGCCGCGCCTGGCAGCATTCTTCTTGACCAACTCGGGGTTCTCACGCAGAATTCTAATGTCAATCATTGTCTTTCCAAAAATTGTATTTTGAGTTTCTAAAGAAAATTGTTTGTAATATACTTGATTTTCCTGCAAAATCAATGCTCAAGGCATCGGGAAGTGGCTGGTGTTTTCATACTGATGGCTTCAATTGCATCATGTCATCCATCTTTTGTTATTTTTTTGGGGACCTCCCATCTGACATTCCTTGTCACACCATGCTTGACAAGCAAACCTTCTTTCTGCAATATCAAGGCATATCTTTCAGCAGTACGCTTCACCATACCCAGCATGTTTGCTGCCTCTGCAATGGAGAAATGGGGATATGCGGCAAAGATGTCAAGCAATCGCTGTATGTTTTTCCTCGATTCCTAGACCTTGCGTCCGCATTGCCGACATTGTCGTTAATTGTGAGCGATGATACGGAAGGATTACCGACATTACCGACATTACCGACATTACCGACACGAGAATTATCGGTAATTGAGGGTGATGATGCGGAATAATTACCGACATTGTCGGCAATAGAACTGTCGGTAATCGCGGAATCAGAGGGCTGCCTGTAGCCCTTTGCGAAGGGGAAGGTAAGACGAATGTAGCTTTCCCTGATGTCAATGATACTTTTGGGATATTTTTTCAGTATGCGCGGCAATCCAGAGCCAAGAGATTCGACGATTCCAAGGTCGTGGAAGATGCGCATCAGCTCCTTGTTGTGGGGACTTGACGTGCCTGCAAGAAAATCCTCCCTAGTGATGTCTGGAGGCAGCGAACCAGAAGACATCACCTCAATGCGGTCATCGAACATTTCGACTTTAGGCGTCCCCTCCGTAGATATATTCATTGTGAAGAAGGGCGTTCAATACAGCCTTACGCAGTGCTTCTGTATCGACCCGACCTCACGCTCCAACTCGGGGATGAGTTCTCGCTTGTATTATTCAACGATTGTGAAGTTTTGTTTGCATCTTTTGTTCTATATTTCGTTCCATTGTATTACTCTTGCAGTAATCGAGCTGCTTTGGGAAAGTGCTGACCATTAGTTACTTTGGAAAACTTGCCTATTTAATCGTGATGTACTTTTGGAAACGGCTGTTGGGACTCTGTGGTATGGTCATTGCAAGACGACCTTGTTTCAGAAGAGGAAGAATGATTCTTTTTACAGTTCTTCTGTCCTTGACATTAAGCATCTGAGTCAATTCAAGCATACTTTTAGGAGTTGAGCAAAACAAGAGCACTTGTGTCTCAAGATGTTTGACTTGTGCATCGACTTGTGCATCGACTTGTGCATCGACTTGTGCATCGACTTGTGCATTGACTTGTGCATTGACTTGGGTTTTAGGGTCCTCAACTTGAAGACGGTCATAAGGCAGAATAACAGAAATGGTGTTCTCCCCAAATTCAAAGATTCCCCTGTCGTATGCGTTGATGATTTTTGGGACACCTCGGCCTGTTCGCTCGCTGATGTGCAATTGCAAGAAGATGGTCGAAAGTTCGGGGTTGACTGGCACTGAAACGCCATCAAAGAATCCCTTCACTGTCTGCTTGGGAGGCAATGCCCCATGCGAGAGAATTTCCACGCGGTCACTATAGGCACAGAACATCGGAGAGTTGAGGTCCGTCCAGCGGTTGTGGACGAAAGCATTGACAACCGCCTCCCTGTAGGCATCGGCGTTAAATAGCGGCACTTCCTTTCTCTCCACGACACGGTTGCGCTCATCCGCTTGGGGAATGTTCAGCACATCGCCAATTTCAAGTGCCTTATCCAAGGAGTAAAGCAAACAAGTGTTACCGAGTTCACGGACAGAGTACATCGTGGATGCCTTGTCTTTGCCATTAAACATGGCAAATCGAATGTTGATTCCACTATCATCGGAAAGCAATTGAGCCAATAGATTGTACTTGCCGTCTAGCATCAGGAAGCCAAGGTTCCGCTTGAAGGTTCGTCTGTTCAGAGTGATTCCCTTGGAGGCATAATAGACGATGAGTTTATTGAATGTTAGGTCCTGCCTAGACGCCTCCGTGTTGGAAAGCGTCGGAGTTCCATTGCGCAATATCTGGAACAATTCCGACTCCCGTTCGGGGTATTTCGTCAGGACGACCTTGCTAGAGCCGATGCGGAAATAGCGAACATTCGCAAAGGCGGTCGGGACTGTCTTTGCCGCCGCAATTTCCAGCAGAACAATCCGCTTGCACTCCATCTCCAACTCGTGGAAGGCAAAGGCGGTGTCGGGAGATAACTGCCGCTCCAGATAGTGCGCCAGTGGCTCACGTTTCACCTCCTGCGTCTGATCAAAGTCGGTTCCTACGATGGTATGTGTTTTATCCTCAATTCCCCACACAAAATACCCAAAATCATGCCCATGATATGCCGCCGCATTCGCCAGAGCGGAAATGTACTCGCCAAGGGCGTTTGGCTCAAACCAATTGGCCTTGAACTCAAACCACTCCTGCTCTCGTGGGTATTCCAAAAGGTTTTGGACTGTTTTTATGTAATGAGCTGGTGTTTTCATACTTATGGCTTCAATTCA
Organism: Victivallales bacterium; assembly: GCA_017450525.1. GTDB lineage: Bacteria > Verrucomicrobiota > Lentisphaeria > Oligosphaerales > Oligosphaeraceae > RGIG3456. The sequence continues at coordinate 4,285 of JAFSTJ010000822.1, forward strand.
TTGCGCTTACCTTTGTCTTCTTTCAGCAAGGATACCAATTCTTCGGCTATTTCCGAAGGTGTCATATCACTTGTTTTTAAGGCCATTCGTCCCGCAAGTGA
>JAFSTJ010000823.1 GCA_017450525.1 Victivallales bacterium
CGAGCCACACTACTTCGACCACATATTCCGCGCAGGTCCAAGGGACACTGGCATTCAGGTCTGCGGCTACCAGCATCCCAACTCGCAGAATTATCTCCGCGTTCGCCGTTTCGGTGAGGATGTGTTCTGCCGCCCTTCCCTTAAGCCATACAATTTCATGGATGCAAAGGAAAACCACAAGTGGGTGACATGGACACTCACATACGACAACGCGGCTCATCGCCTGGAATTCTATCGTGCAAATGATAAAAGACCTTTCCTGACGCAGTATGGAGTTGACATCAAGGGTGCAAGCCTGAGGCGTTTCTTCCTGAAGTGCGACGGAAATGACTACAGATACGTCAAAATCACGGCATTAAGAAAATAGGATGTGCACATGAGGGTAAGGATATTTTTGATGTTGACAATATGCACCATTGCCAGCGCACTTGAAATTACAAAAGACAATGCCGTAATTGTACTGGCGGACAAACCCAACCGCCATGCGCAGTTTGCCGCATCAGAGCTGCAATATCACCTGGAGCTCATGCTGGGCAGCAAGCTGCCAATCGTCACTGAAGGTGTCGCGAATACAGGCAAGCTGCCCATTTATGTAGGTGAAACTGACTTTTCAAGGAGCAAGAGCCTATATTCCAAGGACTTCCAGGAGTAGGAATATCTTGTGCAGATTACAGACAAGGACGTGCTGCTGATGGGGCGGGACGGCAGCGCAAGAAATGCAAACAAGAAATTCGACTACAGCAGACGGGACACATTTCCAGAATTCAACGAGGAACAAGCCAGCCTTTATGCAGTATATCATTTTCTTGAGGAAATGCTGGGATTCCGCTGGTTTATTCCAACAGAGGTGGGAATTGTCTATGACAAAAAGGAGAAGATAAGCCTTCCAATCAGTTCTGTGCGCCGCAAGCCATTCATGATGATGAGGCGCTGCTATGAAGGGCCAGCCTTTGCTGAGGACTTCGCGGGCACAATTGTGCCAGGCGAAAAGCCAAAGGGCCTCAATCCTAGGGATACACAGCTCTGGTATCTTCGCCGTCGCCATGGAGGAAGGCCGCTCATGTCCTCGCATTCCTTCTATGCCTGGAAGGACCTGTACAAGGACAGCCATCCTGAATTCTTCGCAAAGGGACAGAACATTGGAACGCATTTCTGCTACACAAATCCTGCGCTTTTGGAGGAAGTCGTCAAGCAAGGTCGCCGTTATCTTAACAACGAGCCAGAGGCCTGGAGATATTTCTATCCAGTGAAGCCCACTTATCATTCAGACACAATGCCAATCCTGCCCATAGTCCCGAATGACAATCCCTATTGGTGCAAGTGCGAGGCATGCCAGGCTTTGCTTGAAAAGGCAAAGGGACGCGGCAAGGGGCTTTATTCCAGCGATACGGCCAGCGAATATTTCTTCACCTTCGCGAATGCGGTGGCAAAGGAGATAAAGAAAACCCATCCCAATGCGCTGGTGGGAGTGCTGGCATATCAGAACTACGCCTATCCGCCATCGTTCAAGCTGGAGGATAATCTACTGGTGACCATGTGCCTGCGCGTAAGGGACGTGTTCAACCCAACGACTGTCGAAAACGACAAAAGAATACTGAATGACTGGATTGCCACGAATCCAGGCAACATAAAGAGCGTCTGGCTCTATTATTGCTACCCTGCGTTCCAGGCGCAACTAGGCAAATACGAGCCTTTTCCTGGCTATTTTGCGGACTTCATAGGAGAGCAATTCAAGTCATACGTGAAATGCAATGTGCGCGGCTTCTTCTACGAAACATCCACGCACGGTCAAAGAACAAAGAATTTCTTCCTAGACCAGTTGGAGAACTACATCACCTACAAGCTGGCAGACATGCCAGAGAAGGACGCCTCCGCAATGATAGACGAATTCTTCAGGCGTTATTACGGGCCTGCCGAAAAGCCCATGAAGGACTTCTACAGAAAAGTTGAGGAAATATACAGCACGCCAGAAAACTATGGAGCAACCATACCACAGAACCACAATGAGTTCACGGCATGGAGTGTGCTTGGCACTCCTCAACGCATGAAGGAACTGGGACTGTATATTGAGCAGGCGAGAAAGGCGCTGGAAAATGCCCCGGAAATCTACAGAAGACGCTTCGAGCTGTACGAAAACGGTCTCTGGAAGAAAATGCTCAAGGGAGCAAAGGACTTCAAGGATAAGAATGCAAAGATGAGCGGCACCATGCAGCAGGCATTCGTACCCTTCAACGAAAATCCAGAGCCAGGCAATCCTGTGAAAGCAAACTGGAACAAGGCGGGAAGGCTGCTCCACTGGTATGGAAGCCTTCAAGGTGCACCGAACAAAAAGAATGTCACGGCATATTTGACTCACGACAGGAAATTCCTGTACATCATGATGGAGGATCATGTGGACACATCCAAATTGACCAACCTTACCAACTGGGGCGATGGATGCGAGATATTCATGAGTCCACAAAGAGGAGAACCATGCTGGCATGCGGCCGCTGCGCACAATGGGGACAAATTCTTCATCTGCCACAGCGGCCCCGCGCCTGAAGCGAAACAACTGACCGTGGTGCCTGATGTGTCAAAACCCGATGTCGTGCGCATATATGTGTCAGTCCCACTTGAGACCATACAGGCAAAGCCTGGCAATTTGTACTATTTCAACATACTGCGGAATCAGCATGACAAAAACGAGGCCTGCTGGATACCGACATTCGGCGGGCATTATGTTCCCCAGCGAAATGGGGAAATATACCTGGAATAAAAAGGAGATTTCACTATGCTTAAGATTGGTTGCGCAGAAAAGGAACTGGAAGTGCCCTTGCTGGCGGAACTGTATGGTTATGGTCCATACGCCGAGAGAAAGAACAGAGGCGTTGCCTCTCCGCTGTATTGCCGTGCTTTCTCTTTCTTTGATGGAAAAAATCGCGCAATGGTCATATACTCTGACATATGCTCCACGGATGACGCGTATGCAAGGGAAATGAGGGCGAGAATCGCCACCACCCATAACATGAACCCAGATGGAATTGCATTTGTGACGACTCACACACATTCTGCGCCCGCAGTGTATTCCGACTACAAGGCTATGACAACTGGCATTCCACACCCAGAATTCCAAAAGACCTGGAAGGCAGCTGTCATGCACGTCGCGAAAAAGGCCATTGCCAACGAGGAGGAAATCAGCGCAGTCTATGCGGGGAAGGCCCCACTTGACCGCCCCATCGGTAAAAACAGGGTGCACAGGGAGGAGAATATAACAGATCCATCCATCCGCTGGATACGTTTTGACAGGGCGGACGGCTCCACCAAAGTCCTTTTGCACAACCATGGCGTGCACGGCATTGCCTGCAATGGCAGCATGTATAAGTTCGCGTCCCCAGACTGGATGGGCTCCGCCAACCGCATCATCAAGGAGCGCGGGCTGGCTGAAATGCCGCTGTTCATGCTTGGACCAGCAGGCAACATCAACACCAGGACCTCCTGCCTGTCCGAGAAGAACAACAATGAATTCGACGTACTGGGAGAGGAATATGTGAATTATCTTCAGCGTGACCTGGCTAATGGCGTAAAGCTGAATGCAGATGAGATTTCCTTCAGTCTGAAGACCGTCGAATTCCCCACAGTGGTCAAGAGCATTGATGAACTGAAGCAGGAGATAGCCACTTTCCGTTCAATGGGGAAAAGCCAGGCAGAGAAAGACTATTGGGAAGTCAATGCAAAACGCCTGGAGGAAATGTGCTTCCTTCTTGAAAAAGGCAAGGACTTGAGCGTATGGCATGACATGCAGGTGCTACGCATTGGCGGAATTGAAATCATGTTCGTACCAGGCGAACTATATGTACAGCCAGGAATTGAGATTCTTGAAAAGGCAAAGTGCGACTTCCCCGTGGTGGCGACGGTCTCAAATGGAAACGGTGCATATTACTTCACGGAAGACACGGCAAAGAAGTATCCAGACCCGTCTCACTTCGATGACGGACCTGTTTTCGGCTTCTACGAGATTTACTTGTACATGCACACCTACCGCTTCAAATATGCTGACAACATTGCGGACTTCGTGGTGAACACACTGCTTGAAATGTAATAATCGGAGACTAGTGAAAATGACAACGGCGCAACTGGCAATAAATGGCGGAACTCCTGTATTTCAAGGCGCAAGTGCAAATAGCTTTGCCCCAGAATGGCCTCCATCCTTCCCAGAAATAGAGGAAAAACTGCTAGAGGTGTACCGCTCGCACCAGTGGGGAGGCTGCAAAAAATTCGAGCAGCAATTAATGGTGGACTATGCGGCATGGCAAGGTGCAAAATATTCTGTGTTCATGGCAAATGGCACAGTCACGCTGGAATGCGCACTGCTGGCCCTGGGCGTGGGGCCTGGTGATGAAGTCATCGTGCCAGGCGTGTCCTGGATGGCGACCGCGCAGGCGCCACTTTATGTGGGCGCCAAAACCGTGATGGTGGACATTGATCCAGACACAATGTGCATAGACCCAGCAAGGATAGAAGAAGCCATCACATCCAGAACTAAGGCGATAATTCCTGTGCATCTGTTCTCATCAGTTGCGGACATGGACAAAATCAAGGCCATCGCCAAGAAGCATGGCCTGTTCATTGTGGAGGACTGTGCTCATGCACACGGTGCAAGGCAGCATGGAGTCGGCGTCGGTTCACTTGGGGACATTGGCAGTTTCTCATTCCAGTCATCAAAACTGATGACTGCAGGAGAAGGGGGCTGCTGCACAACCAATGATGAAAAATACGCGGATTATCTCTTCCGCGCAAGTCACATTGGCGGCTCGCGCCTGTTTCCAGGCGTCAAACCTCCCATGGGTCTGATGTGCCACCAGTATCGCCTCACTGATTTTCAGGCGGCAATCATACTAGGGCAGCTTGCCCACCAGGATGAAATGAAGCAAAAACGCTTGACGCAATTCCACAGACTTGAGAAATTGCTCTCAAAGACACCAGGAATCATGCTGCAGAAATCCACCTTCCAGGATGATGAACGGGCATTCTATTTTGCATGCTTCCTGCTAAAGCCTGAACAACTCAAGGCAGATGCGGACAGGGCGACGATACAAAAGGCACTGGAAGCTGAAGGTGTGTTCCTCAACATAGGCTGGGGCTATCCCATTTATGACATGCCAATGTGGAACATATCACCAGAAACATACGAAAAGAAGGAAACGCCAGTCTGCGAAGATACAATATATAGAAGACAACTTGTCTGCACAGGCAACATCCTCCTTGCAGATAACGATGTAATTGACAAATTCGCAGAGGCCATAGACAAGGTGATGCGGTATTATTCGGCACACTGATTGACATTTTCCCTGACCACTGTCTCGTGTTAGGCAGTCCAACGTCCTGAGTGCGCTTGCGAACTGGCGCTTGGCAGTCCAACGTCCTGAGTGCGCGGCTCATGACCGCGCACATAAATGCAATTGACGCAAGGTAATACAAGGGAGCAGCGCACCATTGACCGCGCAACATAATTAAATGAAGCCACATTGCATTATTGTCAAAATTGGATAAATTAGCGTTCCCGATTGAGTACTTAACCCAAGAGGGCAATTAACAATGTTGAAACTATTCAATTCAATTGACGACATTAGACTTTATGACTGGGAACAGGAAAGCAACGTCCGCTGCATCATAGCCACCTCCCCACAGACAAGAAGCATTTGCAATGACCCAAGAGTACTGGGCACGGACTACACCAGCCTACTGAAACAGGCATGTGCAGGCATACTCAAGGCAGGTGATTTCAAACTGACGGAAAACAACACCGCCGTCATAAACATTTTGCGTGGCGGTCTTAACTTCGGGCTTCGCGAGGCGCTTTCAGAGGCCTTTGGCTGGAAAGCCCATACAACCTGCTTTATCTCAGCGCAAAGAGCCAGGGACACCGCAGACCCAGAGGAATGGCACATCACGGAAAACGCATACAGAAAGGTCTATTTTCCCGCCGATGCCAGACTGGTAATTGGGGACGTGGTGGCAACTGGCACCAGCCTAAAATACGCTCTTGGTGAACTGGTGAAAAGCGCATTGAACGAAAACGTTGCACTGAAAAGCATACTCTTCTTCACATACGGCGGCTACAAGGCGCTGGACATACTCAAAGAAGTAGATGCGCAATGCAGACAGAATTTCCCAGATTATGAAAGCACGACACTGGTATTTTTGGAAGGATGCTTCCTGGTGCCTGACCTGCACAGCAAGTTGAGCATACGGCTGACTGGCACTGACTTGCTAAGAGGCGGTTCGGAAATGGCACCTGAATTCATAGAATCACAATACGAGGATCCTGCATATCCGCTTGAGCGTTGCACAATCTACGATGCTGGCTCACGCGCCTTCTGGGTGAGGGAATATGCAAACGACGTGCTTAACTACTGGAAGCAGGTATTGGACCTTGCAGCTTCTGGCGTCACTTTCCTTGAATATCTGGAGCAGCGCTTCCCTGAACTTGACGCAAGCCGCTTCCCCGATGGCATCACACTGAAGGAACTCGCACTGCGCCAGATTAATCGTATGCAGCCATACGCACTTTGATTTTCAATTTTAGTAAATACAACATCAAAAACAAAAAAGGAAAACGCAAAATGTCTCAAGACTATGATTTTGCCCAGACTCAAGTTCCAGAACAAAACAGGAAAGGCTTCTGGGCCATGTTCGTCATCATGCTGGGCTTCACATTCTTCTCCGCCTCGATGTGGACTGGGCAGCAAATGGGCGTTGGCCTGCCACTTGGCAAGTTCGTATCGGCTGTACTGCTGTCCAATATCATCCTCGGCGTCTACACATCTCTGCTGGCATTGATGGCCTCTGAGACAGGTCTTTCCGTACACCTTCTTGCCCGCAACAGTTTCGGCGTCAAGGGCAGCTGGCTTCCAAGTTTCCTGCTGGGCTTTACCCAGGTCGGCTGGTTCGGCGTAGGTGTTGCAATGTTCGCTTTCCCCGTGCAGAAATGGCTAGCGGCAAAAGGCATCAACTGCCCAATCTGGATACCAGTGCTCCTCTCAGGCATTGCGTTCACCTCATCCGCATATTTCGGCATCAAGGCGCTTGCCATAATCTCCATAGTCGCAGTGCCCGCAATTGCAATCGGCGGCGGCTTCTCCGCACTTAAGGTTTTCTGCGACAATCAAGGCGCTTGGAACACCCTCTGCAACTATGCGCCAGAAGCAAGCGTGGCAATCACTCTGCCCACCGCAGTGGCAATGGGCGTTGGCTCCTTCATTTCAGGCGGTACATGCACACCTGACTTCGTGCGCTTCGCCAACAACAAGAAAACCGCCATTTCAACCACAGCAATCGCATTCTTCATCGGCAACTCACTTATGTTCATCTTCGGCGCAGTTGGCGGCATGTTCTACAAGACCAACGACATCTCCGAAGTCATGGTCATCCAGGGCCTGCTGGTTCCTGGTATCATCGTGCTAGGCCTCAACATCTGGACCACCAACGACAATGCACTCTACACATCTGGACTTGGCCTTGCCAACATCACTGGCCTGCCAAAGAAGTACATGGTTCTCTTCAACGGCGCACTTGGCACAGTATTCGCGGTATGGCTGTACAACAACTTCTGCGGCTGGCTCAGCATGCTGAACACCACCCTGCCCCCCATCGGCGCCGTACTCATGGCGGACTATTTCTTCTTCAAGCGCGGGAAATATCTTGCAAAGGAAGAAATATCTTCTTCAGTCGTAAATGTCAAGGCGATAATCTCCTGGGCTGTTGGCGTGGCAGTAGCCAACTTCATAAAGTTCGGCCTTACAGCCATCAACGGAATGATTGTCGCTGTTGTGGTTTACACGTTGCTGACAAAACTGTGCAGCTGCAAATGCGGCTGCTGCAAAGCAGAGAAATAAGGTGGCATCTAATCCCACAATTCATCTAATCACCAAGGCGACAACGCAGTTTATTCTGTTGCTTGCCGCCTCGGCAGCTTGTGCTCTGGACATTGCGTCCTGGACGCCTATGGAGTGGAAGGAGTACAAGCCCCTGCCAATCGTGGAATCGGGCAAGGACGGTTTTCACGTGGGCAAGGTAATTTCCAAAAGTGGCCTGGCATTGAAAGCAGACCAGGGCATGAAGGCAAAGTCAGGAGACGACTTCATGCTACGGGCCCAGGCAAAGGGCCAGGGCGATGCCATACTCAAACTGAAATATCTTGACAAAAAGGGGCGCTGGTGCGGATATTCAAAACAAACCGTACATATAGACCTTAAGAAAAACTGGAGTGAAATTGAATGCATCATTCCAGTCGAGAGCACTCTGCGCGGCGAGGTTGAAAATATACAGCCCATATTGGAACTCCACCAGGGAAGCGAGATTTTCCTGAAGGATTGCATTGCTTCAATTGAGAACAACGGCATTGCGTCAAGCCTGCCATTCCCCAGCGAATGGAACGTATTCGTATTCAACCAGGACTTAGAGGACCTGGACTTTCCATTGGACATGATTCCAGAGCAAATTCACTCCAACCACTGGAAACTAATGCCACTGGAAGACGGCTTCATAAAGTTCAACACGGAATTCGCCAAGCCAAGAATACGTAACAACGCAGTTCTATATGCATATCTCTATTCCCCTGTCGAAATAGACTACACTATTGGCGCGGGGGCGGACTTCTACATGTGCATGTATGTAAACGGCGATTGCATCCTTGACACCATGGAGAAGGGAAATTGCAAAGGGATCAATGATGTATATTATGACAACTACAAAGTCAATGCCAGGCTTCATAAAGGACAGAATCTCATCGTAATACACTTCCAGAGCGGCGTCAGCAAGTATCCAAGATTGGCATTGTGTGGGCCTGACACGCTGAA
>JAFSTJ010000824.1 GCA_017450525.1 Victivallales bacterium
CCGAGTGATATTGGTTCACAGCACCAATCCTCTGCTGCCATTCTTCTTCGCGCACGTGTACATTGTTTGGGATACTTCCCCCACCCACCTTCCGCTTCTAACATAGCCCCTGAAATCCAGGTTTGCAAGGAGGAAAACAAGGATGTATTCATTACTACACATTTTAGCGTATTCACTAAAATTTACTAAAAAGTCATGATTCTTTTAGAAAAGGCAGAACATTTTTAATGTGCCTGAATATCATTGAGTGAGGCATTACGATGAGTCTGCGCACTTGTTTTACTTGGTTGTTTGTGCCGCGCATTTTGATACCAGAATTTTCCTTTAATGTTCCGATTTGTCATATTGCTTACTGGCAATATATTATTGCGTTTTGCCGAGGAAGTGGGGCTGTGTTGGCTCTCGCAACTAGTTCTTGGCGTATCTTAAACAATAAAGAAGGCAGATTTTATGAGCAAGTCATTCAATGTTGCGGTAGTAGGCGCTACTGGCGCAGTAGGTCGCGAAATGTTGAAGACTCTGGAAAAGCGTGATTTTCCTGTAAAGGAACTGCGCCTACTGGCGTCTTCCCGTTCCGCAGGAAAAACCCTTCCCTGCTTTGGCAAGGAACACACTATCCAGGAACTCACTACTGAATCCTTCAAGGGTATAGATATTGCGCTGTTCAGCGCAGGTGCTTCACGTTCAAGGGAGTTCGCTGATGCCGCCGTCAAGTCAGGCGCATTGGTGATTGACAATTCAAGCGCATTCCGCATGGTGCCTGACGTGCCACTGGTGGTGCCAGAGGTGAACCCAGAGGATGCATTCAAGCACAAGGGCATTATCGCAAACCCCAACTGCACAACCATCATCATGCTGGTTGCGTTGAAGCCATTGTATGATGTGTCACCAATCAAGCGCATCATCGTCAGCACATATCAGAGCGCATCAGGCGCAGGCGCCAAGGGAATGCAGGAACTGGAGCAGCAGACAGCCGACGTGCTGGCTGGCAAGCCCGCAGTACCACAGGTGTTCTCCTTCCCGTATGCGTTCAATCTCTTCAGCCACAACTCCACCATCACTGAGAATGGCTACAACGAGGAAGAGATGAAGATGGTTAACGAGACACGCAAGATCATGCATGACGCAGACATCCAGGTCTGCCCAACATGCGTGCGCGTCCCCGTGCTGCGCTCACATGCCGAATCCATCCAGATTGAACAGGTGCGCAAGATTAGCGTTGAAGAGGCAAGGGCCGCATTGGCAAAGGCACCAGGCGTCACAATCGTGGACGACAGGGCGGCCAACCACTTCCCAATGCCTTGCGAGAGCAATGACCAGTACAACGTGCTTGTTGGCCGACTTAGGGACGACCTTAGCTGCCCCAACGGCATCGCGCTGTTTGTGTGCGGCGACCAGCTCCTCAAGGGCGCTGCTTGGAACGCAGTCCAGATTGCGGAGTTGTTTAAGTAAGCAAGGCTCCAGTTTTTTAGAGCGAAACAAGGCAACTGGGGCTTTCCCCCAGTTGCCTTGTTTGTTTTTTGCATCCAAAGGAAAAATCTAACATAGTAAAAAGAAGGAAAACAACCATGCCAGCCAACAATGAAGTAGGCGCGAAAATCAAGAACCTGCGCGAGATGCGCTGCGTTACTGTGGAAGAATTGTCCCAGCGTTGCGGTCTCACACCAGAGCAAATCAACCAAATCGAATCAGGCGAGGCCACTGCTTCCCTTACACCGCTGCTGAAACTGGCGCGTGGCCTTGGTGTGCGCCTGGGTACATTCCTGGATGACACAGAATTGTCGGAACCAGTGGTGACACGCGGCGCCGAGCATGCAAAGCGCTCCGTGCGCTTTGCCGCAAACCAGAATGACCATGGACTGGACTTCCATACGCTGGCAGCCAACAAGGCGGACCGCAACATGGAGCCATTCGTGATTGACGTGCATCCATCCAAGGACAGCGACCACCAGCTCTCCTCCCACGAAGGAGAGGAATTCATCTATGTCCTGGCTGGAGCACTGGAGGTAATCCATGGCAAGCGCACATATCGCCTGGAGACAGGGGACAGCATCTACTACGATTCAATCGTGCCCCATCACGTCCATGCCGCCGACAATGCCGAGGCCCGCATACTGGCCGTCATCTATGCGCCACATTAATCCACAACACACCAAAAGGCAATAATTATGAGCGAAGAACTTTTCACTGAAAAGACCATTGCCGAATTCTTCGGCGATTTAGTGAAGTCTCAGCCTGACCATCCTTTCATAATGTACCCAGACCGCAACCTCGTCTGGAGCTACAAGGATTTTGATGAGAGGACGGACAATATGGCGAAGGGACTCCTTGCCATCGGTGTCAAGAAAGGCGACCACGTGGGCGTGTGGGCCCGCAATGTGCCAGAGTGGCTGACGCTTATGTTCGCCACCGCAAAGATTGGCGCAGTGCTGGTGACTATCAACACCAACTACAAGTCCCATGAACTGGAATACCTTGTGAAGCAGTCAGACATGCATACACTGGCGATTGTGGACGGACTCCGCGACGTGAGTTATGTGGACGTGCTGTACGAACTGGTGCCTGAACTTAAAGTGCAGCCACGTGGAATGCTGAAGAGCGCCCGTTTCCCGCGCTTGAAGAATGTGGTGTACCTGGGGCAGGAGAAGCATCGTGGCATGTACACCAGCATGGAACTTTTCCAGTTGGGCGAGAATATGGATGACGAGGCATTCGAGGCCGCAAAGCATACCTTTGACCAGAATGACGTTGTCAATATGCAGTACACATCTGGCACGACAGGTTTCCCCAAGGGCGTCATGCTTACAAGCCGCAATATTCTGAACAATGGTTTCTACATTGGCGAGAGGCAGTTGTTCACCAAGAACGACCGCGTATGCGTGCCAGTGCCATTGTTCCACTGCTTTGGATGCGTGCTGGGCATCATGGCCATTTTGAGCCACGGCGCCACCGCAGTTATGGTGGAGCAGTTTGATCCGCTGATTGTGCTGGCTTCCATACAGAAGGCACGCGCCACCGCAGTCTATGGCGTACCAACAATGTACATCGCAGAACTAAACCACCCAATGTTCAGCATGTTTGACATGAGCAGCCTGCGCACTGGCATTATGTCAGGCTCGCTTTGCCCTGTTGAGTTGATGAAGCAGGTCATTGAGAAGATGCACATGCCCGAAATCACAATTCCGTACGGTCTGACAGAGGCATCGCCTGTGTTCACCATGAGTGGTGCACATGAGACGCTGGAGCACCGCGTCACCACCGTTGGCACAGGCCAGCCACACATCGAGATCAAGATCATCGACCCCGAGACGGGCAAGACCGTGCCACCAAACACCGTGGGCGAACTTTGCTGCCGCGGCTACAATGTGATGAAGGGATA
>JAFSTJ010000825.1 GCA_017450525.1 Victivallales bacterium
ATAGGTCATGATCCAAATGCTGATATTTATATTATTGATTATAAGGACTATATACAGGCAACAGGCGATAATTGGATTGTCCAACGGTTTTCTCCGGAGGAGCCAACGGAATTCACCGGGCAAGATTTGTTTCTTTTTCTGGACACAAAGTGCCTTATGCCATCACCGTATCCCTGGGCAATGATTTGTAGAAGGAGTTTTCTTCTGGCCAACCATCTTCGTTTTGTGCCAAAGCTTGTTTTTGAAGACGTGCCGTTTTTCTATCGTGCCATTTATAAGGCAAAAAGGATAGTGCCGCTTCATATTGTCTTTTACTTTTACCGCCATCGCGAAGGTTCTATTATGACCCAGACATTCAATGGGCTGTATTATCTTACAAACCGTGCATTAGTCTATCAAGCGCTTTTGGCCTTTTATGTGGAAGTATCCCGCGAACCGGATTATAATCGCAAACTGGATGCCTGCTGGGCGAAATCATGGTGCGCCGGAATATTCATATACTGGTTCAGCGAGGCATTCGTTAAGAAAGTTCCCCGTGCGCAAAGGCTTGAAACGCTAAGGTTGCTCTTTTCGGATGGATTCGACAATTTCAATGCCTTGTTAAAAAGCTCTGGTTTTAGGCGTCGTCTTGCTGCATGGTGGATACGGCTTTTTGTGAAGCATCCATCTCTAGCCCGGGCATCGGAGCTTTTCTTTCTTAGAGTCTATTTCCCCTTGGCAAATCGTCAAAACAAACTGAAGTCCTAGTACAATTAAGTCCTAGTCCACGGCTTTGCTCAGAGTATATAGGAAGAATTGATTTGAGGATGCCTTAAGTTGCGCAATGACAAATGAACCAGGAAAAACAACTCTGTCAGTTTTCGCAACGCAGGATGTTTCACGAACGCTCGAATCAACAACCCTTTCAGTTTTGTCCAGGGGGACGCATAACGCAGAAGATCGTCAAATGCCTCAAAGCCATTGGAAAACACTAGTTGGAGGGTCTCCAGTCTCCTTTGACGTGGAATCTCCTTAACATGTTTTGGAAAAAACCATTCGAAGTCTATTCGTGCTATCCATGAGTGTGCCCATTCGTTGGCAACGCGCTTGTCGAAACCATCAGTTTTCGATACATCCTTGTAAAAAGAAAGGAGCGAACGGATTATTGTTGCATAATGCTCGTAGAAGGAATACTGCTTTTTTGTGCGCTGAATGGAAGTTGTACGGATTCTATAATTGTAGAAAGAGTCATGAAGGGGAATGACGCGTTTTGCCAGATATGTGGCACGAGGCGTGAACTCCATGTCCTGTGCACGCAAACCATATATGCACTTCAAATGATTGCTGCAAAGGAATTCTCTACGATAAATATTCAATTGAAGCATCACGTTTGGCGTCATTCCCAGCATGCCATGATGAAACAAGGTTGCATCAATTCCGTTCATTTCTGCAGATACATTCGAAAAGTTGTCATGTCGGAGTACCGTTTTCGCAGAGGGGATAGTCTCGTCATGGATTTGCATGGCGCATGGGTAGATGTCTGCCCCTGGTCTGGCAGTGATCTTGTCATGAAGAGCTTGTAGAGAATCTTCTGCAATCCAGTCGTCGCCGTCAAGAAAGATGACATAGTCACCGGTTGCCATGTCGATGCCTTTGTTTCGCGAGGCGGAGCAAGAGCCGCTGCGCGGTCCCGTGAACATCTTGAAACGCGAATCTTTTGCCGCATATTCACGGACTATTTCCTCTGTTCGGTCCTTGGATGCTTCAACGCCAATCAGGCATTCCCAATTCTGGAATGGCTGGGATAGGACGGAATCCAGGCATTCTCTGACGTATGGTTCAACTTCACAACAGGGGACAATTATTGAAAAAAAAGGATGCATCTTATAGTTGGGGTGCTTTTACTACTATAAATTGGCGTTGAATACCTATTGGAGTTTTTCAATTAAGGCAACGAAAGCTTCTGCTCCATCACGATAATAATTTAAACACTCCACTGTAAATTACAAATGGTTCATTGCTATTTAAAATTCTGGCGACTGAGATTTTCCCAAAAGTGTTGGCTTTGCTCTTGAGGATTCTGAAATAAGTTCTATGATACAAAAGGAATTGTTTCAGTGCATCCGGCTGGTAAAGTGACGAGGGCTTCGGCTTCATCTGTGAAACACTTTGTTTAGAATCGTCTTCAAGTCCTGGAAGAAGAATGGGGCCAGCAGGAGAACAGATACCGCAAAGGCGGTAGCGCCTTTTGCCGCGAGACCTGGCAGGCCTTGCAGTTGTATCGCATTTGCGGCAAACCATGTGAGGCTGCATACAAGGAGGGCGATGGTGAGGTAGAGTACCTGTCTCTTCCAGTAACTCAATGCTTCCTTATGTGTGAAGAATGCAGAAAAGACGGCGAAGGACTCCCAGGGCATCTGGATGATGACATCCGAGATGATGGTTGAGAGAATGACTCCGTCTAGCTTGTACTCGTCGGGAAAGGTCTTGACGAAGGTGACGTTCATGGCTAGGTTGGCGATGGCGGCCAGGACAGGTTTCCAGCGATCTGCCCGCCAGAGGGAGGCGGCATCCTTGAACATACGGAGGGTTTCGCGGGACTGCCTTTCGTAGAACCAAATCACCATCAAAAATGCTGTCAGAAAATGCCGTATGAGAGTCGGGTCTCTCCGGGTCCATACCATCATGAATGGCTGGTAGAGGGCGAGAAGCATCGCGGCACCCCAGATGATGAGGCAGATAAGCATTCTATTGGCCTTCAAGAGAAGTTGAAAGGTCTCCTCACGAGACACGGTGTAGATTTTGTTGCCGAAACCACCTTGCATGGAATAGACCAGTCCGCCTGTAATGCCAACGACAGCGGACATGATGTGGTTGTAGTTGTTGAAGGCGGCGACTGCTGAGAGGCCGAGGAAAGCGGAGATGATCACGTTATCGAAGGAACTGTTGACAACTCCACCGAACTTATGCATGACGATGGCCTTGACATCGGAAATAATACGCTTTACCTCGTCCTTGGGAAGAGAGCCAGCCGGGACGATGTGGGGGTAAAACCTCCTTGATGCGATGAAGACCAGAAGATTGTTGAGAAGCGTGCTTGCGATAAGTACGAATACGTAGAAGTAGTAGTTGTGCGTCACAAAAAGGACAATGCATCCGGCCACGAATTCCACGATGGTTGTGAAGATTCCGATGTATGTTGGGATGTCGTTTCGGTGATGCGAGCCGAAAATGGCGCCTCTGTAGGCAAAGAAGACATAGCCAATGGCCGTGTTTGTCAGAAGCATTAAATATAGCAGATGAAGATTGATGTCAGCTGGAACATGCCCATGGATAAGGTGTTTTAGGAACGGAAGGAGACATAGGCCTGATATGAAGATGAACGTGCCCACACAGCGGTAGATGTTACGGTAGAACCGCAGGTATGCGCATAGCAGCTTGAGATTGTCTTCCGCGACAGGCTTGTACATATAGCAGCCGATGGCTTTGCCAAAGCCCATTTCTGCCAGCATAAGTGTTCCTAGAATAGAGTAAAAGAGTCCATTGAGACCAAGATACTCTGAACCTAGCACCCACATGAAGACAGTTTTTCTAAAGAAGGGGATAAGTGTTTTTATGGATGTGCTGGCAAGATTTGAGAGGATGATGCGCTTTGTGTTTCTAATGAAATCGATTTTCATGACATTTAGAATGAGGGAAGCTGGAAAGAATAATCCTGGGCACAGCGGTGCGTTAGCCTTCTGATTACGGACTATCTAAAGTAGTCATCCAAAAGGGCGCAACAAAAAAGTCGTAGTTACTTACCCTCATGAGAAACATAGCTTTTTCAAAAGAGATAATTGCAAGTCTAGCTTCAAGATGCATGTTAACAAGCATCTTGAAGCTAGACTTGATAATACTCTAGATATAAATGTACTCTTTTATTCATATTTTTCAAGCACAAACAGTGTTCTTTTATCACACTATTAGTATTGAAGAATCAAAAAGTAGTCAGTGAGCATAAAGATTTTCTTTCAGGATATGCGCGGCGCAACCAAGGCGGCTGTGGAGGCGTTGAATCTGCGAGGCTATTGGCTGCGTCCGAGGTGTGGTGTCGGATTAGGGGGGGACGGCACTGTTAATTATCTTGCTGCTCCATGGGGGAAGACGTCGTTTGTCAGCTTTTTTATTCGCGTGTCTCCACGAGCTCCTCGACGATGGTGCGCTTCTCGGAGGAGAACGAGAGGGCGATGAGGGTGAGGCGCCTTGGGGAGAGGGCGTAGCGTCCTGCGTAGTCCTTGCCTTTGATTTGCGCCATGGCCTCGGCCGCGGGGCGGTCGAGCTTGAACTCGATGACGTAGTTGTCGGCGGGGGCCTCGACGGTCATGTCGATGCGCCCGTCGTTGGTCTCGACCTCGCCATGGACGTTCACGCCGATGGCCTTGAGGACGACATAGACGATGGTCTGCCACATCTGCTCGTTCTGGCGGCCGGTGAGGCTGTAGGGGATGTTGGCGAGGAGGCTCTTGAGGGCCTTGATGAATTTCGGGACGTCGTGCGCGTAAAGGGCCTCCGCGGCGGCGAACTGGGCGGAGGCGGAGACGTCGTCGCCGAGCCCCGTGTAGGCGGGCAGGAGCCGTGACAGGAACGAGCTTTCCACCTCAAGGTTCGGGAAGCCGAGGGTGTAGTATTGCATGGAGCCGATCCGCCTGGCCCCCTTGATGGTGAGGTAGCCGGTCTGGTAGAGGAGCGTCGTCAGGTTGGGCTTGTCGGGCTCGTAGGCGTCAAGTATGTCATCCGTGATGTTGATGGCGGAGAAGTCGAGCGGATGCCGTTTGAGGATGTCGATGAGGAAGGTCGGGATGGCCGTCTTCGACCAGTAGTTGCCGAACTTGCAGGTGTCAAAGCAGCAGCCAAGAGATACGGGGTTGATGACAAGGTTGGCTGATTCCTCAAATCTGTACCCGTCATACCAGTTCACAATCTCCTGGAATGCCTCTTCGTCATTGAGGCCGTTTGCCTGGCCGAGCAGATGAATGTTCTCGGGAAAATACTTTTGCACCTCCTCATGGGTGTAGCCGAAGAGCAGGGCGGTGCGTGGGTGCGCCGTGTAATCCTTGAGGTTGTTGAGGTCGGAGAAGATGGAGACCTTGGAGAACTTGCTGACGCCCGTGATGAAGGTGAAGCGCTGCTTGTTCTCCTCGTACTTCACGACGCCATAGAAGGCCTTGAAAAAGTCGCGGAACTCTGTCACCCGGGGGGTGCCGATGGCTTTCAGGAGCGGCTTGTCGTACTCGTCTATGAGCACCACGCAGCGTCCGTCCGGGGAGGAGTTTGCCAGGGCGCGGATCAGGTCTCTGAAAATGCCGGGAAGGGTGTCGGATTCGTTGATGGAGAGGCCAAATGGGGCGGCCTGTGCCCTGAAATAGCTTTTAAGGGCCACCTTGAGCTCGGCGACGGTGTCATACTGCATGGACCCCATGTCGAGATGGAGGACGGGCCACTTTTTCGACCAGTCCCACGCCGGCTCGATGGCGAGGCCCCGGAAGAGCCCGCGCCGCCCCTCGAAGAGTGCCTTGAGGGTGCTGACGGCCAGGGACTTGCCGAAGCGGCGCGGGCGCGCGATGAAGAACTGCACCCCTGTTTCCCCCGAGGCCATTGTCCGGAGGATGTCTGTCTTGTCAACGTAGGTGAAGCCCTCCTCGCGGAGGCGTTGGAACGAGTATATGTCTGTGGCGATTTTTTCCATAAGGCAAACCATTCTGTTTATCAATTCCCTGCCTCATAAGATATTCCAGAATGATAAAAAATCAACTAGTCAAATCCATTTCATGTTTTGATGGTGGGATTCAACGCAGTTTGCAGGATATGCGCGGCGCAACCAAGGCGGCTGTGGAGGTGTTGCATCTGCGAGGCTATGGCATTCGAGCGAAGCGTGGCATCGCATGAGAGGATGTCGAGGATGCGCCGGTAGATCTCCTCGAAGTCGCAGTTGGCGACGGTGCCGGCCGGGGTGTCGTTGAAATTGCGGAGCCAGTTCCTGATTTTGCTGCCGCGCTCGATGCCGATGACGGGGACGTTGGCGTTGGAGGCAAGGATGAGCAGATGCAGTCGGCTGCTGACGACGACCCTGCACTGGGCTGCACAGGCCTGGACAACGGCCGGGTCACTGCTTTCAAGCAGTTCGATACTCTTTTTCCGGGGAAGCTCGGATGCGAGTCTGCACATGAGGGCCTTGTCCGTTAGAGGATTCATGGGGATAAGGACCAGGCGGGTGTCTGGAAGCAGGAGCAGTCGTTCCCAAAGCTCCAGAAGCTGTTTCTTCTGTGTGAGTTCCCGCTGTGCGGAGATGCAGAAGCCGATGCGGCGGACACCGGCGATGACTGGGAAGGGAGGCACGGGGGAGGCGGTCTGGTGAATGGCCGTGTCTGCGG
>JAFSTJ010000073.1 GCA_017450525.1 Victivallales bacterium
GACCTCAGGACTGGTGCACTGCTGGATGAAATTGAGGAGGAAGCTGGTGTTTTGGAGGTCATCCGTGTGACAGAAAAGCAGAGCTATGCAAAGTTGATCAGCGGAAAGGCAAGAGTGGGATACCGTCTCCGCAGACCCACGGTGGCCAAGCAGGAGAACACCGTTCCTGTGAAGAATACCTCGACTTTGCAGAACAATGACAATGGCGGCGTAGTTGCTCCATTCTAGTGGACAGTGGACAGTGGTTTGTTGGGTGTCCGCGGCGAAAGCCGCGGATAGAAAGATGCCCGTTAAACGGAGGCGAAAACGCCCGCACACAGAAAAGTCCACAGTCCACATATCAGGAAAATTTTTAAAGAGGAGAAGATTATGGTTAAGAAATGCATTTTCACGATTTTATGTATCTGCGGCATTTTGGCCGCGCAGCAAACATCACTTCAACTGGGCGGTGGTGTGGCAAATGAAGGGGTTGCGCCAGGCAAGACGGACACTCGCATCGAATACTCTGCAAGAAGCACAGAAAGTGGTTATGGCTATCGTGGATATACCGTCCCAATTGGATTGACCGTTCTGCCCTGGGCATTGCCAAACCAGGAAAGCTACGTGACAGGTCTGCGTATGAATTTTGGATGGGGCTCCTACAAGGAAACCATAGGATTGGATTTGGGTCTTTTCTCGGCAGGTGAGGAACATAGCGTTCTTGGCATAAACGCATTTGGGCACTACAGCAAAAACGATGCTTTAGGATGCGAGATAGGTCTGGTTAATGTGGCAGGCGGCACAATGGCTGGTCTGCAGATAGGCCTGGTAAATTATGCCGATACCCTTTATGGTGCGCAAATTGGGTTGATAAATGTCGCAAGAACCCAATGGAGCATCCCCATCATTAATATTTGCTGGTAGGAGAAACAATGAAAAGAATCATCGTCAAGGGTTTGCCTATTATTGCATTTCTTGTTCTGGCGGGATGCGTAGCGCCGCAGACGGAATATAACAAGCGCATTGCCGTGGGTGCGTATGGCGAGGCCAATAAAATCGCGACGAAGGAGGCAAATAAAAATAACGGTGATCAGCTTCTATGGCGCCTGCAGGCGGGTTCTGCGGCTTCTTATTCGGGGAATATGGCGGAAAGCATACGGCAGTTTGACCTGGCCGAGGATATATTCCAGAAAAATGACCAGAAGTCTGTCTTTGACAAGGGTAGCGCAGCCGTGGGAGGACTGCTGCTCAACGACCTGGTATTTGACTACAATGGAATGGGGCTTGACCGCACTTTCTGTTGCTTGTACAAGGCCATAGACTTTGCTGCGCAAGGCAAGATGAGCCCCGCCCGTACTGAACTGAACAGGGCCGCGCAGCATCAGGAAAACTGGGTCTATGAAAGAAAAAAAGATGTGGAGGCAGCCTACAACAAACTGAACAAGGAAGGCGAGAAAGCCGCTAAGGAGAAGAACATAGACAGCATATACAGTTCGCAGAAAGTAGAGAGCATCGCTTCCGACCGCCGTGTTGTGGAACTGATTAAGGACAAGACTGGCGTTGACTACAATGAGTATGGGAATCTGGAGCGGCTCTCCGCCTTGAATTACACCAGTATCTATCTGGCGCATCTTTGCGGTGTTTTTCGCTGGCTGAACAAGGACGGCGGCAGAAACTTCCTGAAGGACGCCGCCACCCTTGCCGCTGGAAACCAGTTGCTGGCAGAAGACTTCAGAAATGCGGACGCTGGCAGGGCACCAGGAAACAATGTCTGGGTCTATGTGGAGGATGGACTTTGCAGCTACAGGCAGCCAGTCACTGTGATTATCCCAACACATCTTCTTGCACTCGGCGGATTGTTTGTAATGCCTTCGGCAATGTCGCTTCCTGTGCTGAGGGAACGTCCTCCTGCTGCTGAAAGGTATTATGTGGAAACCTCTTCGGGTGGTTCGAATCAAATGCTGTTTCTGGAGAACATAGACAGGCTGGTTCGCACGGAATACGGCATTTTCATGCGTGGAGCTGTGCCGCGCGAGATTGCCCGTGTACTCATACGTGTGGGCAGCCAGGTGGCATTGGCTGTGGCGGCAAATAATACCAGAGATTCCAATGCAAGAGTTGGATTGTACCTTACACAAATAGGTATCGGTATATTTGGAATCGCCGTGTCAGAGGCAGATACACGTTCCTGGCAGGCTTTGCCTAAAAACATCTATGTGCATAAAGTTCCCTGCCCCGCAGATGGAAAAGTCCGAATCAAGGCGGGCAACATGCCGACGATTGAAGTGGACGTGCCAAGGGACTGTCCCTCCATCATCTGGGTAAGGCGTCCGACTGCATTTGCCGTGCCTGGTACAAAGGTCATCAGCTTCAAATAGGCGATAGAACATAAGGCAAAGGGGAATTTTGGTCGGTTCCCTCCTGTGAGCGCCGAAGCGGCGTTCACAGGGCTGCTGTTAAAATGTGAATCGGAACTTTAGAAAAATCTCATGGTTCCCGCTATAGGTTGGGTGTAAGGCGAAGGAGAATGGCAAAGGCAATTCTCCTGCCAGCCATGGACAAACACAGCAAGAGGTACACCATGAGAGAAATACATTCAGTTCCGTTTGATAATTCGCTTCTGCGCTTAAATCGCAAGTTGATCCATCGCCTGGACAATGCCCTTTTCAACCACAAGGGGAGCAATGGTTCGGCCTACGAGCCGACGCACTACCTGCTCATGCTTCCATTCTGGTATGGCGTTGCCGCCGCCATTTACTGCGTATATTGCTCGTTGACAGGTCCAAGGAACGCCGAACTCATGGCGCAGCGGAATGTGGTCATCGGCATTGCATGGGTTGTGGGCGCGAACCTGCTTTTCATGGCTAAGCGCATCATCTGCATGCCCACCTGGCCGAAGAGGATCTTCTATCCAGTATTCGTGGTCGTTGTCACCGCATTGTATGCATTCGTGTTCTTGTATATTTCTGGCATTGCGCTCACGCTCATCATTATATGGTTTTTCTTGATGGTATTTTTGGGCAGCGGGGGCAGCCGCAGTTCAGGAGGGCTCTTCAGTTCTTCCGATAGCAACGACTACTCGGAAGAGGTGCTTGTCGATGACGGCACGCTCTGGGGAAAAACCCTCCACCGAGATAACGGATGCGGCCTCTGGAGCGACCGCAGCGGCAATCAATATGAGGAGACATGCAATGGCTTCGAGAAAAAGTATTGAGGTCGCTGGCTACCCCCGTCAAGCAATTTGCAAAAGCGTATTTGGCAATTATTTTATTGAGTTTTTATTCCATTAATGTTGTATAATATGAAAAAGCGCATTGTAATAACGGGCGCTGGTAGCACTAGCGCATTGGGTAATACTCGGCAGGAATTGTTTGAAGCTTTACTGGCGGGAAGGACGGCTGTGCGCCCAATTCCTGAATGGCGTGAACGTATGCAGAATGCTACTTCTGTGGTGGCTGCGCCAGTGGAATTGCCTGAGGCGACCGCAAAGACTATCAGCAGGCACTACCGCCGCTCCATGGGGCCAGCTGCCTTGTATGCTGCGTTGGCAGCGAAATCGGCGGTTGCCGAGGCGGGCCTGACGCCAGAGCTGCTGGGTAATGGCCGTACAGGATGCATTGCCAGTTCAACGCTGGGCTCATCCACGGAGATTGAGGCCGTGGCACGCGCAATTTTCCTGGGCGGCAACTTTTTCGATTTGCCTGCCTGCCAGTTCTTCAAGATGGTATCCCATTCCTCTGCATTCAATGTGGCCAATCTAATGGGAATAAATGGCGTGCAGCTTTCGCCTTGCTCCGCATGCGCCTCGTCCTTGCAGTCCGTGGGTCTTGCGTACGAGCAACTTCTTCTTGGGAAGCAGGATGCATTTCTGGCGGGAGGCAGTGACGAGGCCACGCCCATTGTCCTGGATTCATTTAGGTTGCTTCATGCATTGGCTGAAGACAAGGATATGACGCCAGAACAAATGTCGCGCCCATTTGATGCGCGACGCAGCGGTCTTGTATGCGGGGAGGGTGCTGCAATCCTGACATTGGAGACACTGGAGCACGCGCAGGCCAGGGGCGCAAGGCCACTGGCGGAGATATTGGGATACGCAACGAACTGCACTGGTGCGCAAATCAGCCAGTCGGATTCCGCCTCCATAAGGCGTTGCATGGAAATGGCATTGGAGGACGCGGGCATTGCACCGCAAGATGTGGACTATATATCAGCCCATGCAACTGGCACTCCTAACGGGGACAGCGAGGAGGCCAAGGCGATATTCGCCGTGTTTGGAGACAAGGCGCCTGTGTCTTCTCTGAAAGGACAGCTTGGGCATACGCTTGGAGCCTCTGGCGCTTTGGAATTGACGGTGATTCTGGAAATGATGCAAAGGGGCATTATATTGCCGAACCATAATCTGGAGCAGATTGCAGATGATTGCATTGGACCAGACTTTGTGTTGGAGCCGCGTCAATGCAAGGTAGATGTGGTACTTAAGAACTGCATCGCCTTTGGGGGAGTGAATGTATCCCTGGTATTGAAGAAAATAGACTAGCAAATCAACTTTTGTAAAAACATGACAGAGGAAAAACTTAGAGAGAAAATCAACCAGGTTTTCATTGAGAAATTTGAGATAGAGCCTGAAAAGCTGACGCCAGAAAAGCGCATATTCGAGGATCTGGAGCTGGACAGCCTGGATATCGTGGACCTGGTGACTGGACTTCAGCATACATTCGGTATATCCTTGCGCGAAAACAAGGAACTTTTGCAGATACGCACACTTGGCGACATATATGCATTGTTCGCAAAGTTGCTTGAGGAGCATCCTGAAATCGCTGCCAAACTTGAAGAGCAGTAAAAATACATCGACCAAACTGTGTACTCCACTCTGGTATATATTGCATTGGCCACAAGCATAACGCTGTATTCGGTGTTGCTTTTCATACCGTATTTGTTTGTGCTGATGCTGCCGCCCAAGAAAAGAGGGCATTATATGCGGCGCATTACCTTGTGGCTGGGCAAGGTGGCATTGAACTTTGGTTTCGGCCCATTTACACGCATAAAATACATTGATACTTGCCCCGAGCATAATGAGACTGGCATCTATGTGTGCAACCACCGCTCGGCTACAGATGCTTTCCTGATGGCGGTCTTCGGCAAGGAGGCAGTTCAAGTCGTGAATGGATGGCCCATGAAACTGCCCTTCTTTGGATTCAATGCAAGAATGTCGGAATACATAGATTCCACACGGGTGCCTTTGGAGGAATACAAGGACATGGTCAGGGATTTGACAAGCCGAAACGTGTTGGTTATAGCGTTTCCCGAGGAGCATCGCTCTGGCTCAAACAACATAGGATGCTTCCACAGCTGCATTTTTCGCTTCGCCATGGAACTGAAGCTGCCCGTGTTTCCCGTGTGCATCGCTGGCAATGAAAACTTCCCTGACAAGGCATTCCACTTCCATAAAACCAGAGAAATACAGATACGGCGTCTGGCACCGATTATGCCAGAGCAGTACAAGGATTTCCCAAGCGCATACGTCTTTAAAAAACGTGTGCAGAAAATGATAGCCGATGTGTGTGATGAAATGGATAAACAACTAAAAACAGACATCATTAAGTAAAATGCCATCATTCATTCTAAAAGAAGACCTCTCATTTCAGCCGCCAGAGGTGATCCAAGCCAGGCAGGAGGAGCTGCTGAACCAGCAGATACGGTACTGCCGAGAAAAGTCACCTTTCTACAAGAAACAATTGGCCTCCTTTCCCGACAAGCACTACACACTGGAGGACCTGAAGGATTTCCCGCTGACCAGCAAGCACGATCTGCACCTGCACAACGACGACTTCATCGCTGCTTCGCAACGAGACATAGCGGACATCGTGTTCACCAGCGGCACCACGGGCAAGCCATGCAGAATTGCCTACACACTTAGCGACTTGCAGCGTCTGGCGTATTCTGACGCCACGGGCTTCCGCGCCACAGGCATGACGCCTGACGACATTGCGCTCATCACATGCACGCTTGACCGCTGTTTCATCGCGGGGCTTGCGTATTCCATGGGCACTGTGAAACTTGGCGGCGCAATCATACGCAATGGCCTCAACACGCTGGAAAGTCATGCGGATATTATCCAGAACAATCCTGTCACCGCCATTGTTGGCGTGCCTTCTTTTGTTGCCAAACTAGGGCAGTACCTGGCAGACAACGGCGTGGACTACAGCAAGATACGGCATATCCTCTGCATTGGCGAACCTCTGTACAACAGGGACATGAGCAGGACGCCGCTGGCGATGAAACTGGAAGGTTTCTGGCCAGGCTGCGTGTATTCCACTTATGCCTCCTCAGAGATGGTGACCTCATTCACGGAATGCTCCACACGCAAGGGCGGGCATCCTGCGGCGGACTTGTGCATCGTGGAGATTGTGGACGAGGATGGAAACCCCTTGCCCCCTGGCGAGACAGGCGAGGTTGTTGTAACACCATTGCAGGTGGAGGGAATGCCGCTGATACGCTTCAGGACAGGTGACCTGAGTTTCCTTATCCCAGAGCCATGCCCCTGCGGCAGGCACAATATGCGCCTGGGCCCGATTTTCGCCCGCAAAGCCCAGATGCTGAAAATCAAGGGAACTACGCTTTACCCAGCCAACTTCTTCGATGTGCTTGACCAGATAGAAGGGGTGGACAACTATTACATGGAAGTGTCTGGTACTGGCCTGTCCGACGAGGTGGATCTGTATGTGTCCTTTAGGGAGGGCGACATGGAGAGCAACCACGTTAAGGAGAAGTTGCTGGCAAGAACCAGGGTGGGAGTGCGCCTTCACACAGTCGCGGCGGATGCTGCACACAAGAAAGTGTTCGGCTCCACCAGGAAACCCCTCCGTTTCTTTGATTTGCGCTGATGCGGGCGGCGCGTTTTTGTGGGCGCCGCCTTGACGCCCACAAAAACATCATCCCGCCAGGGGCGGCTGTTTCCGCCAGGGCAACCTGAGTGGGCGCCGCCTCGGCGCCCACATACAAAGACAATGCAAGACCAGATTCCAGCAAGAGACAAGATACCCCACAGGCCTCCGATAGCCATGGTGGACAGCATTTTGACAAAGCATCTGCCAAATGTGGAGGTCAGTGCCATAATACGGGAGGACAACTGTTTTCTCAACAGTGAGGGTTTGCTGGACAGGGCCTGCATACCCGAGCTGGTGTCCCAGGCAGCTGCGGCAGTGAATACTTGCCGCAGCCAAGGGCAATGCCGTTCGGGGATGCTGGCATTGGGGCGTGGAATAAAGGTGTTCAGTGACATACGTGTCAACGATGAGATAATAATATCTGGCAAAGATGAACACCCCATGGACAACTGGTATGTTGTGGATTTCACCATACGCCGCGGCATTGCAGGCGATATATGTGCGGAAGGAGAGGTGAGTATATGCGTATTTTGATGTTTGCACTTTGCATGATTACATGCTTCTGTTTATGCGATGATGCTGCATGGGAGCGTATTCCTGGAATGCTTAGGCCCATAAAAGGCAAGCTGGAGGCTGATTTTACACTAGTCAGGCACTTCAAGGACATGGACTTTGACATGAATGGAAGTGGCTCCATGACCTTTACTCCTGGCCGTGAGTTGATTTTTCGAACGGAAAAGCCAATGAAGACCGTTTGCACATTGACACCGACACAGGTTGCGTTGAACGATGTCGAGACAGGAAAGACCACCGCGATAAAGTCCGAGCAGCAACCATGGATAAGTCAGCTATTTCAGTTGCAGGACTGCTGGTTAAGAGGCGATGTCGGTGCTTTGAAAGCTGAGTTCGATGCAGTTGTCCAGGATGGGAATACCTTGCTTTTCACGCCCAAAAATGCCAAGATGCAGGCATTTGTCAAAACAGTTCAGCTTAGTATTGAACCACGTACCAGACATATCGTCAAGGTTGTTATGACCGAGGCATCTGGGGACAGCATTACCCTCATATTCAGTAATATCTGTGAATAGCAGTATTCTAAAATTTATATTTGCACACAGGCGTTTTGTGTGGATTAGCCTGTTTTTGCTGCTAGTTGCAATGGCGTTCTGTGCCGTTTATTTGGGGCACTACAGCAATGATTTGGGGGCAATGTTTCCCAAAGGCTCGCAAAGTGGCAGGATGTATGCCAGTCTGCAAGGTGCGGGGCTTACTGAGGCGATACAACTGGATTTCGACTGCGGCGGACAAGGACGGGCAGAGGAACTGGGCGACCAGCTGCTTGCGTTGCATAAGGAGCTTATGCAGCTTCCAGGCATTGCCAAGGTAAAGTTCATTATGCTCAATCCTGAAGCATTGAGTCTGGCTCCAATCATTCAGGCATTGCCTTTGACCACAGAGGCATCCGTGCTTGACAAGGCAAACCCCTCCAAGGCAGCAAATGCCGCCTCGACGGCGCTCTCCATACCAGGCGTGCCAATTGCACCTTTGCGGCTGGACCCATTTGGATTGGGGGCGTCCTCGTTGAAGAAGCTGGAGAGCCTGGGGGCCATTGGCGGCTTTATGGGGAGACTGTCCAACAAAGGCTTCATAATGGATGCGGAAGGGCGGCATGCATTGATGCTGCTTTGGGCAAGGGATGATAAAAGCTGGGATGCAAAAAGCATAAGGGTGCTTTTTGAAGGCATTGAGAACCTTTGCGCTAGAATCCTGCCTGCGGAGGTCAAAGTCAGCATAATATCGCCTTTAAGGCATACTCTGGAGAATGAGGAGACTGTGCGGCGAGACGTGTTGTATGTGTCTATCGCCTCGGCGATAGTGCTTCTTCTTCTGTTCCTGCTGGTTTACCGCCATGTCTGGGAGGCGTTGTGGATTCCCCTGCTGCCCTTTGCCGCCACACTTATCTCCGTTGGGATTTTTGCTATATTCTGCCGTGATGTATGCCTGTTTGTGCTGGGGATAGGGGGGGCGATTGCAGGGCTGGCTGTGGACCAGGGCATACATGTATTCGCCGCATACAAGGGGGAGCGTGGCGAGGACAGGCTCCGTACCATATTCAAGCCACTGCTGCTGAGTACATTGACGTCCGCTGTTGTGTTTCTGTCCTTGCTAGCCAGCGGTGTCAAGGCGTATATGCAACTGGGCGCATTTGCGGCGCTTACATTGCTTTTAAATCTGTTTTTATCGTATTTTGTCCTGCCTACTCTGTTGTCAAAGCATACAGAAAATAGCGCAGCTATTAAACCATTTTCGCCTGGCAGGAAGAAAGCAGCTGCGATTTGCGCTCTTTGGATGATAGTGTTGATTGCGGGCGTATTCAGCCTGCAGTATTTCATGCCACAACTGGCGATGAATAAGCTGGATGGCTCAAAACCAGACACATTCAAGGAAGAGGCGGCATTCCAGGAAAGATGGAAGAACACCACGGGTGGAATACCATCCGTGATCAGTGGCCGCAGCGAGGAAATCGTGTACACCGATTGCGAGGAAATGCGGAAGAAACTTGATATACCAGAGGACTTTGTCATCCATCCTGGCCAGATATGGCCGCCGCAGTTGTGGCGCGAGGCAAACCTGGAGACATGGACTTCAGAGAAGGCAAAGGCCAGGTTGTCGGAATTGGAGGAAAATCTGCGCCAGGAATTGGCCGCAAAGAATCTGCCGCCCACATTCTACAAGCCATTCTTTGATGGAATCCGCAAAGGCATGGAGGAGGGCCTTCAGATGCGGCAGCCTGATGCTTACGCCGCAATCACGGAATATTATGTAAGCAAGCGGAACGGCAGGGTTAACACTATGGTCTTCATCCCTAGAAATACAGGTTTTGCACAAAGAGAGGAGCAGGAGAAGTTCATAATCAGGACATGCCCTTCAGCGGCACTTGTGTCTCCTACCGCGTTCCAGGCGGCTGCAGCA
>JAFSTJ010000826.1 GCA_017450525.1 Victivallales bacterium
CGGAGGAAGAACAGCAGGAATCCTCGAAGGTCAGCATAATTCCTCGTGTTCTTATTGGCGCTGCTGTATTCGTCGTGGCCGCTGCCGGAACATACTGGTTTTTTGCCATGCGGGGCACTCCCGTTCCTGCCGAGATTCCGCAGGGGGACATTCTTGCCGCCATTTCCACAAATTCGAGCGCTGCCCCTCCTAACAGCGCAAACCCTGCGCCAGCAAAAGCAGAACCGCAGAAAACCGCGCAGCCTCCGACGATACAGCCTGCGCCGCCAGTCAAACGGCAAACGGCGGTTCCTACCGCGCAACCAACAACGCAACCGCAACAGAAGTCAGTGGCGGAAAATCCGACCACCGTCTCTTCACCCCAGTCGGAATCTCAGCCGGAAATTTCTCAGGAAGCTTTGTCAGGCATTTTCGGTGCGAACCCGTTCGTCGATTTAGCTTCTCTTCGTAGTATGGTTTCTGCTTCGACTGCCTCGGCCAGAATGGATTTGCCTCGTGTCGGTGGGAGCGGGAATATGGCTTTGCCGGATGTTCCGCGTCCATCGGTTTCACCTGAATTGCTTCCTTCTCCCGGCGAAATCCATACGCCTCCTGCTCCCTTCGGAAGCACGGCAACGGCAGCACCGACTGTCGGAGGCATCATCAAGGGAGCCAATGGCAGCTCTATTGCTATTATGGGCGACGGGACAGTGCTTTCCGAAGGAGATACATACAAAGGAGATCGCCGGGTCACGTTCATCGGCGGCGAAGGTCTTGAATTTGACAATGGCGATTCCATACCCTTCGGGGAACACAAAAAATAAGGAGCGTGCAAATATATGTTTTTCAAAAAAAGGATGCGTCACATGAGCGCAGCGGCGGCTTTTCTAATCGGGAGTGCGTTGTTCGCTCCTGTTCCTGTTTCTGTCGCTTACGCATCGAACCGTTCAGAAAACGTCGCTTGGTCTGCCGACGATACCGTTGATGAAGCGCAAGACGGGGAATCATCTAAGCGCGTCCCCACGGACGATCCAAATTACTATGCGAAGCGTGTTCAGGAAATCCTCGATAATTTCCATCGTTCCTATGATGCGGCTTACACTTCGACGCGCCGCCGCCCATCTTCCACTGGGGACACAAGAACCTCGGCGGCTGAGTCGGTTCCGATTAAAACCGCTCCGGAGCCTGCCCCGATGGAGGATTACTATTCCGGTGAGCGCTTTGACTACGACTGGCAGGGTACTCCGATTGCCTCCAGTCTTTACGCAGTAGGAAAGGCAGCGGGGAAGAATATAGTTATCAACGGCAATTTAGACGGCAAAGTGTATATGTCTCTCAACAATGTTACCTGCGAACAGGCATTGGAATATCTCGCCCGTTCTTTTGGCTTTAACTGGGCTATCGAGGGCAACACGGTAATCATCGGAACTGATGAGGTGATGATGCAGTCCAAAAGCATTCGATTGAACTATATCAGTGGTGAGATGGCTGCCGCCGAGGCCAAGGCTTGCGGTATTGATCAAAATCTGATATTCGCCAACAGCGAAACGGGAAGCGTTTCCGTTACAGGAACATCCTATTCCGTCAATGAGTTTATACGGCGTATCAAGGAACTTGACCATCCCATTAGCCAATGCCTTGTTCTTGCTCAGATTATCGAAGTATCTCACGGCAAGAACCTTGACCTTGGTCTAACGTATTCTCTTCCGACATATTCCCACACCGGAAATTCTTCAGGCATTACGACTGATGAGTCTTTCCGAGGCAACTGGCTTGAAAAGCTGTCCTTTGGTGCAAATGTGCAAGCAAGTAAGGTGCTTTCCAAAGGTCATGTTGTCGCTCGTCCTATGACACTAATGTTAAATGGGCAAGAAGGCAAAGTCAACTTCTCTGACCGTGTTCCGGTTATGCGCACAACGGCTACGTCTACATCCACGGACATTTCTGTTACTTATGAGGACGTAGGCACGATTTTGACCATTACCCCAAACATAAACGAACGGACAGGTGAAGTCCGCCTCAAGATTGATGTGGAATGTAGCAATATTGCTGGATGGGAGACTTTCCAAAGTACGAGAGCACCGCAGATTGCGAAGCGTCAAGCCACTACTTCGGCGCACCTGATGTCTGGACAAAGCTTCGTTATTGGCGGACTAATGTCGGCTAAAGAGATGGATAATCTCAGTGGCATCCCGTTTCTGATGGATTTACCAATTCTAGGCAAGCTGTTCTCGTACCATTCGCATTCCAAAACGTATTCCGAAGTTTATATCATGATTACGCCGTACATTGTTACTGACGATATTGATCCGGCTGCAATTTTGCGGAAGGTGGGAGAAAAATGATTGCTTCCTTTGACGAAGAATATATGTTTCAGCGCATGGACAAGGTTGGTGCTGTCTGCAAAGACACCCTATGCGACTGTCAAATATCTGAGAAGATTTTGGACAAGGTATCTTCTGTTTTAGTCAAGAAATTTCATCTTCTCCCGCTCCGCATGGAAAATGATTTCTTGGTTATCGCCACGGATTCCGAGCGTGCCTTCAAAGTCAAAAATATCATTTCGGAAAATGTCGGCTGCCCTGTCAAGCTTTTGCTTACTGACAGGGACAACCTTAAAAGCGGTATCTTCAAACATTACGGGATTGCAAACTACCAACAGTTCAACGTCGGTGCTGCCATGAGCGCCAATGACGCATCCGACTCTGATGCGACCCCGCTCAAGATGAAGGTAGATCAGCTTCTTCGAGATGCCGCCGACGAGAGAGCCTCCGATATTCATCTTCTTCCTTTTAACGGCGGTATATATGTGGCTTTCCGTGTCAACGGGCATATGAGGGATTACACTGAGCGCTATGGCTTTACCTTTGCTCAGGCTGGCCGCGTGGCGAATCTTGTGAAGCAGAAGGATACATCAGGACAAGCGAACATCAACGTCACAAACATGCCGGATGGCGGATCTTTTTACATTCATGCTGGCAGCGAAGATATTTTTGTCCGTTTCGCCACTGTCCCCGTCGGATCCACGGAAAATGAAATGCAGAAAGTTAATCTCCGTCTACTCCCGCAGGGAAATAAACGTGTCGTGCTTGATCAGATAGGATATGCGGACGATGACTTAAAAGCCATTAAAAGAACGCTTTACAAATATCCGACAGGACTTTTCCTCAATTCTGGCCCGACAGGAGCTGGCAAGACAACCAGCCTTTATGCACAAATGTATTACGTCTACAATCTCGCTAATGAACCGTTAAATGTCATGACAATCGACAACCCGATTGAAATCAAGGAACCAAAATTCACGCAGATGCAAGTGCATTACGCGGAAGCAGAAACAGCAAACCTGACAGAAAAGAAAATTCTGAAGGTCTGCCTTCGTTCTGATCCTGATATGTTTCTTTACAACGAAATCCGCGACGAAGAGGACGCTCGTGTCGCCCTTGAAG
>JAFSTJ010000827.1 GCA_017450525.1 Victivallales bacterium
TTATCGGCGATGCCAAGGCTAAGGCGGAGCGTCTGCTTGCCCGTGCCAGAAACGACGCTGCAAAAATAGTCGACAGGGCGAAGCGTGAGGCGGCGGCTAAACGCAAGGAACGCATGGCCGAAGTTGAAAAGGAGATGACGCAGAAATGCGGCGCAATTGTCCGCGGTGTGGAGACTGAGCTGAAACGGCATTGGCTTGCAGGACGCGAGGAACGGCTTGAGGCAATGCTTGCCACCGCGCTGGAAAAGGCTGCCTCAACCACAGGCGAAAACCACAAACGTTCAATGACGTTGCTGGCAAAAGAGGCCATCCTCGCACTTGGACCATGCCATGCAGAGGTTCATTTCCCAGAAAAAGACGCCGCGCTTGTAACGGAGGAATGGCTTGCCGCTATTGCAAAGGAGGTCCTCGACAAGAAGGCCGATTTCGCATTCCAGTTGTGCCCTTCACCTGATGCACCTGCTGGACTGCGCTTCGTCACCCTTGACGGCGGTAAGGAATTTGACAACACATACGCTTCTCGCCTCCAGAAAATGAAGGATGGCATACGTGTTCTGCTTTCGGAAGAATGACAAGTGGGTTGTCCACAGTCCACTAGAAATGGAAATATAGATTATGTCTGATGAACAGCATAAAGGAATAATAACGAGAGTTAATGGCCCGATTGTGCAGGCCACGCAGATGGAACTTGCGGGGATGCACGAAGTCGTGGAAGTAGGCGAAATGCGCCTGCTTGGCGAGGTCATCAAGGTTCGTGGCGAGGCCGCCACAATTCAGGTGTATGAAAACACCAGCGGCCTGAAGCCAGGTGAAGCCGTGTATTGTTCGGGGCGTCCTCTCTCCGTATTGCTTGGGCCAGGTTTGCTGGGTACCATCTATGACGGAATTCAGCGCCCTCTTGACCGCATTGCAAAGGACTGCGGTCCTATGATACGCCGTGGTGAAAAGGCCTCCGCTGTTGATTTGGATAAAAAGTGGCATTTCAAGCCAGTTGTCAAGGAAGGCGATACTCTTGCGTCTGGCATGCCTATAGGCGAAGTGCAGGAGACGGAAAGCGTGCTGCACCGCATTATGTGCCCGCCAGATGCTGGCGGCAAGGTCACTTTCATCGCGGCTGAAGGCGATTATGATGGCAAGG
This sequence comes from Victivallales bacterium, assembly GCA_017450525.1. GTDB lineage: Bacteria > Verrucomicrobiota > Lentisphaeria > Oligosphaerales > Oligosphaeraceae > RGIG3456. The sequence continues at coordinate 1,139 of JAFSTJ010000827.1, forward strand.
ATGTGATATGCAAGGCGGGCGGGCACGATCTGGGCTTGTACCAGTATTGGCCAGTTCGCGTGGGGCGTCCCGTGAACCGTCGTCTTCCGTTGTACGAGCCATTGCTGTCAGGTCTGCGTGTGATAGACACGTTCTTTCCCATTGCCAAAGGCGGCGCCGCCGCTGTGCCTGGTGGCTTTGGTACTGGCAAGACAATGACGCAGCAGGCCATTGCCAAGTGGTGCGATGCAAAAATCATTGTCTATATCGGCTGCGGTGAGCGTGGCAATGAAATGACTGAGGTGCTGAGGGAGTTCCCTGAATTGCAGGACCCCCGTAGTGGACGTTCCCTGATGGAGCGCACAATCCTCATAGCGAATACATCCAACATGCCTGTCGCCGCCCGCGAGGTAAGCATCTACACTGGCATCACATTGGCCGAATACTACCGCGACATGGGCTATGATGTGGCGGTCATGGCGGATTCCACATCAAGATGGGCCGAGGCCTTGCGCGAACTGTCAGGCCGTCTGGAGGAAATGCCTGCGGACGAAGGTTTCCCCGCATATCTGCCCGCAAAATTGGCTGGCTTCTATGAGCGTGCTGGCAAGGTGGAGACATTGGAAGGGCGCTCAGGCTCCGTGTCGGTGATTGGTGCCGTTTCACCGCCTGGTGGCGATTTCTCCGAACCTGTCACTCAGCATACAAGCCGCTTCATCAGGTGCTTCTGGGCGTTGGACAGGGACCTGGCAAATGCTCGCCATTATCCCGCCATCAGTTGGCTGAACTCATACAGCGAGTATCTGGAGGAAATCTCGCCATGGTGGAAGGACAAGAATCACGACTGGAAGGACAACAGGGCATTGCTTATGGAGATATTGCGTGAGGAAAGTTCCTTGCAGCACATCGCAAAACTTGTTGGCCCCGATGCATTGCCTGATTCACAGCGACTGACGCTGCTTCTGGCGGAATACATCAAGAACGCCTTTCTTCAGCAGAATTCCTTTGACAAGGTGGATATGTACTGCTCGCCAGAAAAGCAATGCTGGATGATGAAGTTGCTGGTGCAGTTTGCACAGCGCAGCAGGGAACTTGTCGCAAAGGGTGCCTCGCTGTCAGATGTGAATGGAATGAGCACATTGCCCCGCATCCTCAGGATGAAAAGCGAGATGCCCAATGGCGACGAGGCGAAAATGGCGGCGCTGGAGCAATCTGTCAATTCCGAATTGGATGAAATTGAGAGGAGGTTTCTCAAATGAGAATGCCTGGTCTTACATACACGGGCGTCAGAAATATTGACGGGCCGCTGGTATTCATCGACAATATCTCAGGCATAGCATACGATGAATTGGTGACAATCACCGCGCCAAATGGCCAGGAACGCCTGGGGCAGGTGCTGGATGTTACCGAGCATACTGCCGTGGTGCAGGTCTTTGGTGGCACTGATGCACTGTCATTGGCTGGTACCAAGGCGCGTTTTCTTGGCACGCCTCTTCATGTGCCTGTCTCCAAGGAGATGATGGGGCGGGTGTTTGATGGCCTGGGCCGTCCCAAAGACGGTCTGCCAGCTCCACTTTGCCGCGATTGGCGCGATGTGAACGGCCTGCCAATCAATCCTTCCGCCCGCGAATATCCCCGCGATTTCATTCAGACGGGCATTTCGTCCATCGACTTGATGAATACGCTGGTGCGTGGCCAGAAGTTGCCCATATTCTCTGGCAATGGCCTGCCCCACAACAGGATGGCTGCGCAGATTGCACGCCAGGCGAAGTTGCTTAAGGAGGACGTGGAATTTGCCATCGTGTTCGCCGCCATGGGCGTCAAGCACGATGTGGCACGCTTCTTCGTGGATTCCTTTGAACAAAGCGGTGTGCTTAACAAGGTGGCGATGTTCCTCAGTCTGGCGGACGACCCGTCGGTGGAGCGACTTATCACGCCACGCACTGCCTTGACTATGGCGGAATACCTGGCATTTGACGAGGGCATGCATGTGCTGGTCATCATCACTGACATGTCCAACTACTGCGAGGCCTTGCGTGAAATTGCCACCGCCCGCGGCGAGATCCCCAGCAGAAAAGGCTATCCTGGCTATCTGTATAGCGACCTGGCATCCATGTACGAAAGGGCAGGGCGTCTGGAGAATGGCTCTGGCTCCATCACGCAGATGCCGATTCTGACCATGCCAAATGACGATATTTCACACCCCCTACCTGACCTGACTGGATACATCACCGAAGGGCAGATTGTGCTGGAACGGGAAATGTTCCAGCGCGGCATTTACCCGCCCGTGGCGGGCCTCCCTTCGCTGTCCCGCCTTATGAAGGACGGTATTGGCGAGGGGCGTACACGCAGCGACCATCCCCATGTGGCATCGCAGTTGTTTGCAGCATACTCCAAGGTGAAGGATGTGCGCTCGCTGGCCTCCGTCATTGGCGAGGAGGAATTGAGTCCTGTGGACAAACTGTACATCAAGTTCGGACGCGAATTTGAGAACAAGGTGATTGCCCAGGGCGAGTTTGAGGACAGGAGCATCGAGCAGTCCCTCTCCATTGCCTGGGATGTGCTGAAGATACTGCCTCGTTCCGAATTGCTTCGTCTTTCGGAGGAGGAACTTTCCGAATACTATGATGTCTCTGCAACCATGGAGCGCATAAGCAGATGAGTAAGAGCAACATAGCGCCAACCAAGAGCAACCAGATAAACCTCAAGCGTGAACTCGCCATGGCCACGGAGGGCTTTTCCCTTCTGGAGCAGAAGCGGGAGATTCTGGTTATGGAACTGATGCGTCTTCTGGACAGGGTGAAGGAAGTGCAGCAGGAACTGAACGAGCGTAGCCGCCAGGCCTCCGCTACGTTGCGCTTGGCTCTGTGCCGAAATGGATACCAGCGCATGAAAAGCATTGCGGATGGCATTCATTACGAGCACGAGATTTCCGTGGACACTCGCGTGGCCGCAGGCGTAAGGATTCCCACGATTAGCGTGAAGCAAGGCGAGTTCAAACCACAGTTCGGATTCGTTGGCACTGATTCGCTTGCGGACAAGACCATGGTGGACTTTCTGAAACTCACCGAGACTGCCAATCATCTGGCTGAATTGGAGACCTCGGTGTGGCTGTTGGCACGTGAGTTGAAGAAGACACAGCGCCGCGTGAATGCGCTGGAGCATATATTCATTCCCAATTACAAGGATACTTTGCATTTCATCGAAGAGCAACTTGAAAGCCGTGAACTGGATTCATTCTTTACGATGAAAATGGTGAAGAAAAGGCTTGAGGCCGCAAATGATGCGGATATCGCCAGAAAGGAGGGTGATTGACAATGAGGCTGTCTGATTACTTCAATAGAGATAAAAATGAGCCTGGGCGTAAGTCTGTGGCTGCAAAGGAAGATGAAAAGCCTCAGGGCATGCCTTTTGCAAAGAGCATTCTGGTGGTGCTGGATGGCTCCGAGGCAGCAATTAACGCGCTGAAGATGGCTGTCAATATGAAGTCTTGCCTGCCAGATGCAAGATTGTCCGCCGCATTCGTTGTTGACACTGTGAGTATGAATATGCTTCAGCAAATGCGTGTGTTTATCGCCGAGGAACGGGAGGTGTTCGAGCAGGAAATCAATGCAAAGGGGCAGCGCGTACTGGACAGCGCATACGAGTTTGCAAAAAAGCAAGGCGTGGAACTTGAAACCTATATGCTAAGGGGCCGTTTCTCCCAGGCAATACAAAAGGCATGCCGCGAATTGAAGTGCGATTTGCTCATCATCTACGGCTGGCATGATGCCTCAACCCACAAGGACAACAGCAGCGTGGAAAGGCAGTTAGTGGTGGACCATTCTTCATGTCCTGTTCTAGTGATAAAGGGGTGATATGAA
>JAFSTJ010000828.1 GCA_017450525.1 Victivallales bacterium
AACTGGATTTGGAACGCTACTCCGATGACAAGGTATTGCTTCTGCATGGTCAGGAATACCATCCGTTCCAGTGGACGGAGATGAACGTCGTTTGCGGAACCCACAACGCCTACCACTCGCTTGCAATGGGAATTGATGATGACGCATACACGCCTGAATTCACCAGAAGCCTGTTCAGCACCGAGGAGGCAATGGCATTTGTCAAGAACGCAATTGACTTCGTGCATTCGCACGGAGGCGCAATATGCGCCACGCATCCTTACTTCGACTACTGGAAGGATTTCGACTATGATGGCGTCGATCACGAGCCAATCATCCCCCTGGCTGGAACCGACTACGAGAAGGCATATCTTGCAGGAAAGCGCATTGCCATCATGAACTCCGTTGACATGTGGGGCGTGCAGCGTCTGCTGGATAATCAGGCCGCCAACTTCATATACATTGACGGTGATGTCAACAGGGATTCATTCGTGGCGGCAGTCAAGGCGGGCCACGTCATAGCCTCATGCTATATCCTTGAGGCAGATATTACGCTGGACAAGGCGCTTCCAGGCGATGAAGTCAAGCTGGCTGATGCGCAGAAGGGCGTGGTCAAGGTCCATGCCAAGGGTGTGGAAGGCGTGAAGTGCGTGCAGGTACGGGTGTATTCCGCTGACAAGTTGATAGCCTGTGTGGATGTGGATGACAACGCCATTGACGTGGAAGTGCCATTGGCAGGCAAGTATCTGGACAAGTTCGTGCGCGTTGAGGTGGAAGGAGAGCATCTTGGTGAGATGAACAAGGCAAAGAAGACCTTCATGCCCCTTGCACTGTCCACTCCGTTCTATTTGGTGTAGTGATGCCTGGCATTTTGCTGCTGATAGGAGAACTTTAACAAAAAGGGTTTGTGGCATGAGATTGCTGGTCTTGCTTCTAATGGGAGTGATTCTTATGGCGAATGCAGTTGATTACAGGGACTTTCAGCCTGCGGACAGCGGACGCGCTGGGGAAAATGTTGAATGGAGCATAAACTATGCATTCAACAAGATGGACAAGTCAGGCGCACCGCGTGTATTGGCCATAGGAGATTCCATTTGCAACGGGTATTCTGGAGCATTGCGCAAGGCGCTGGGCAAAAAGATGAATTATTCGTTCTGGGCAAGTAGCCTTTGCGTGCGTGATCCGCTTTATTTCAAGACGCTGGATTTAGTGCTGGACGGGCCAAAGCCAGATATAGTCCTGTTCAATAACACACTTCATTCTGGTTCTGGAAATGATGAGGCATGGCGTGTTGCGTTCACCCAGGCGCTTAAGTTCATCAAAGCAAAACTTCCAAAGGCAAAAGTTATTGTGCTGAATGGCACACCTATGCGCAATGACGCGAAGTGGGTTGTGGAGAAGAATGAAATCGCGGCGCAGGTTGCATCGCAACTTGGATTGCCATTGATTGACCTCTACTCATTCTGCAAGGACTGGGATAGAAATGTCGCCTGGAGGGACAGTTGTCATTTCCAAATTGATTATATCAACAAACAAGGGGAATATCTTGCAGGTGAGATTCTTAAAGCGGGTGAGGGTATGTTGCCAGCAAAGGATGTGCAGCAGAAGGGTTCAGCGACAGGACCTGACGGTGAGATAAAATGAGTGACTTCAAGGCTACATTGCAATACAGAGTTCCGTATGCGGACACGGACCAGATGGGCTATGTCTATTATGCGAACTACTTCATTTACTTTGAGCGTGGGCGCAACGAGTTGATGCGTGCCATGAACTTCACCTACAAGGA
>JAFSTJ010000829.1 GCA_017450525.1 Victivallales bacterium
ATTAGCGGCAGTGACGCTATCGTCCTCACGTGGAGATGCCACCACCACGGTATCCTTGTCAATGGTCATTACATTGGCATTTCCGCCACGATGGTCAATATGCCGTCCCATCAAATTAACCCTGCCAGGTGCCCGCACTATCATAATGCGACGATTGCCATGGCGTTTCAGGAATGCCTCCAGCAATTGCACATAGCGCTCCTTCTGACCAGACGCAGCGGCGCCGTATATGTCCTCAAAACGCCCAGTCCATTCGCCATTGCGAAGCGCCGCCAGGCATGTCTCGACTTTAGGCAGAAAATAGCGACTCATATCACGCAGTTCAGGGCGTGTGCTGAATGTCAGCATATCCTCCTGTCGTTCGATCTCCAGCAACTTTGCCGCCTTGCGAGAAGCGAATATCTCCAGAGTGTCGGTCAGATATATTTCGCCCTGCGCATTGTCCGAGCCGCATTGCCCAATGGCCTCCAGAGCGGCCGTCACATCAAAGCAATAAAGCCCTGCATTGGCATATTGCACTGCACGAAGTTCTGCCGAACTGAAATGCCTGCCATTCAAGGTCACGCCATCCACTGGCGGCTTGGACGTAGCGCGTTCCATCACCTTGGCGGCCTTTTTTGCGTTCAGTTTCATTGCGTCAAGGATGCCCTGCCACTCCTGGACAGGATGCCCAGCCAGTGAATAATATGCCACATCGGCCCATTCCACAACACCATATGGCTGCCCATCAGCCACAACGACACGACCGCCGCCATGATTAACCGCAACTGGCTGTACACCCCAGACAGCCTCGGCCTCCGTTGAGGCCTCCATCAAATCATGTATGACATTTGCGGCGACTATCTTGTCCCCCATGGACACAATCGCCCTGCCCTTGAAGCCCAGTTGTGCCAATGCCTCAAGTCCACATCGAGCCGCATGACCAGTGCCCTTCTGTTCCTTCTGATAAGCGTAGATGACACCAGGCTCATCCGCCAGGCAGTCCATCACGCTTTCCGCGCGATGCCCCACCACCAGCACAAAACGGGAGATTCCCGCCTGGCGCATATTTCCGATAATGCGCTTGATTACAGGCACACCCGCGCAGTCAAAGCACACCTTGTTCTTGGAATCATCATTCATCCTGGTGCCTTTTCCGGCACACAGCATCACAGCCGCTATAGTCATCTCGCCCTCTTTGGCATTTGTTTTTTTTTGCTCATATCACCCATAACTTAACGCAGAGGCGCGAAGTCGCAAAGATTTTATTGATAGATTTGTCCAGATAGAGCATCTTTCAGTATTAGCCATTGCTAATAAACACTTTCTGGAACATAGCATTTTTTCGGCTAATTTTGGATTTCCAAAATTAGCCGAAAAACGATACCAAAAGAGATGTCATGTTCAGGGATAGAAAGAGTTCCTGTCATCGTTGAGGCACCACACTAGCACCCATTACCCCCTCAACATGCACGGAACGTTTTCACTATGATTTGGTACAATTCATGCCAATAATTCGCTCATTTTTTAGAAAATCAGCACCAGCAATTCGCTCATTTTTTAGATAATACTACTTGCAACCGGGCATTTTGGAAACACATTGTCAATGTAGCGGAAACTCGTGTAGGCAGTGTTTTTTCTAACAACCATGAAGCATCTAGGAAAACTCTTTGCAGAAAACAAGCATGTTTCCCGTTTTTCCATCTTTGATGTCAATCTTTTTCCTGTCCACAATTGCAAAGACGACTTTCTTGAACCGATTCACAAACTCGTCCTCATTCATTACCGAATGGAATAATTCAGCGATGTGTTCTGGTGGATTCTTGAACGCACCACACCCCCAGGCACCAAGGACAATGGCATCATGGCCATGCTTCAGCGCAATGCGGAAGATAGTCCTAATTTTTCGCCGCACCGGCTCTACCAGGTGTGCTGCAATGCGATCTGGTCTTTCCAATTCTGGACGATTCATTGCAGCAACTGTCACTATGCCGAGGACATAAGGATGCTCAAGCAATGGATACCCCTCTGTTTCAAGCCCACGGAACACAATTACATTCGGAGAATATGCTCCACCTGTATTTCTATCCATAGGATATTGCTCTTGCCGTTGCTTTATTCCCAGCTGCACACCGTGATAATGGAATTGATATAGCGACATAAAGATGTTGCTCCTACGGAAAATGTTTTCCTCCTGCGCTCCTGAACCACCCATGACACCACCTCCTGGAGTTTGCCTGTTGGCAAAATTCAGCACAGCTGGATTATAGCCTTCCTCCAAAAGCTTTTTACCCGCCAAAAGAGAATCTTCCGCAATCACTTCTATTATCGTTGCCCTTTCTTGCTTTGGGACGGAAACGTTTCCAGGGTCAGCATATAGCACAGTCTCTGACATCATCGTGTCTGCCTCTGGCAATATGACATTTGTTTTACCAGCATAGTAACTGCCTCTTTTTACTATGTCTATTGTGTCACGATAGATTTCCAAACGCAGTGAATGGAGCTTGGCAATGTCACTGTTATCGTATGCCTGATGAAACTTCGCCAGCCACTCATTACGAATGCCATTAGTACATAAGTTCTTCACCTCAAAGACGGTCCACATTCCACCTGAATGACTTATACCCAAATCACGTAATCTTATACCAGAGAAATGCTCCCAATATGGATCAAAAGTAAAAATATCACCATCTTTTAAGTAGAACCCTGTCCAATTGTCATAAGCATGCATTCCGTGCTCGAAAAATGTAATTGCAACGCCTCCCCTAGATAAGATATTAGGAAGCAAGCCATCAAGTGCATCTCCGTGGATTTTAGAGATATAAGTGCATTCGAGGCCAAATGCACTTATGATGGGGCAATATTCTTCCGGCGGCATGAAGTCGTGTACGAGTTCATAGCCTTTTTGTATATCTGGATCTGACATATTTATATCACATCCAAGCATATTTGTAAGCCAATTTGTAAATTCGATTTGACGTTTATTGTTGTCATCCATTTTCTACCTCCAGATATTAGTTCATGCGCATCATAAACGCTATTGCAGAAATGACTCGTCTTCCAGAGTTACGCTATCAA
>JAFSTJ010000830.1 GCA_017450525.1 Victivallales bacterium
ATAATAAACCGCGTTTAGGGATGTTGTCAAAATAGAGAGGAATATGGAAAACCTCATAGAGACATATAGGATGCTGTTGGACAGAGTTCGGACGGATTTTGTCCGCTATTTGCATGACCAGATCAACTGGGAGAGCCGACTTGTGTCCATATTGGGGGCGAGGGGTGTCGGCAAGACGACTTTGATATTGCAGCACATCAAACTGCACGACAATCATTCGCAGTCGCTGTATGCGCAGGCCGATGATTTCTATTTCACGCAGCACAGGCTTTTTGACCTTGCCTTGGCTTTCTATCAGCAAGGCGGCAAAAAACTGTACATTGACGAAATCCACAAATACCGAAACTGGTCAATGGAGATCAAGAACATCTATGACAGGATACCAGACCTGCAAATAGTTTACACGGGGTCCTCTATCCTTGAACTAGAGCAGGGCGGTGCAGACTTGAGCAGACGCAAACTTGAATATACCCTTAACGGTCTCTCCTTGCGAGAATACGTGAATATCTCAAATGGTCTTAATTTGCGTGCATATTCATTGCCAGAGATACTCAGGGGAGAGGTGGAGTTTCCGCTAAAGGAGCTACGTCCGCTTCAGCAGTTGACAAGCTACCTCAAGGCAGGTTATTATCCATATTTTCAAGAGGGCAGCTACGAGATTCGATTGAACGGAGTCATCAAGCAGGTGGTTGAGTTCGACATTCCGCAATTTGCGGATTTCAATGTTGCATCCATCCAGAAACTAAAGAAGCTGCTCTATGTTCTCGCGCAAAGTGTTCCTTTCAAGCCAAACTACTCGAAACTGGAGCGGGACTTGGGCATAAGCCGCAATGCGCTTCCAAACTATATGCATCTTCTTGAGAAAGCAGGTCTTATAAGCCTGCTGCCAGAAAAGGCCAACGGCTTGAAGCAACTGGAGAAGATTGAAAAGGTCTATCTCCAGAATCCGAACATAGCATACGCGCTTTTCTCAGGCACGCCAGACAAAGGCTCTTTGCGAGAAAGCATATTCTTCGCATGGATGCAGGTGAAGCATCAAATCACATCCTCTCCAGTTTCGGATTTCGAGTCTGAAGGCTGCACATTTGAAGTGGGCGGCAGGAACAAGGGCCGTCGCCAGCTAAATGCCGTCGCTCCGCAGAATGCATACGTTGTGAAAGACGACATCGAACACGCCACTAACCACAACATACCGCTCTGGATGTTCGGATTCCTGTATTGATTCCGACTTTGCAGCGCGGTCAAGACAATGGTAAAGCATCAATCTTCTTTTGCACAATGAAGCACCTCATCCTCAAACTCTTCTTCTGGGACACGCCCCCGCAGGGTGCATTCTTCGCGCTGACGTTTTTCTTTGTGTGCAGCTCCCTGTGGTTCACGCTGTACCAGTTGCTGTGGCTGTCAAACTGTGGAATTGTGCAGTTGAATATCATGAGCGAGAGGCTAGGGCGTGAACTTTTCGTATGGGCGGTAGTGCAGATGATGATTGCCGCCTATTCTCTGGCGGTATTCAGCCGTGCAATATGGCTTCTGGGCAAAAGCTGTCATTTGCTCCACAATTATCGTCCATTGCTTTGCGTGTTTCCATCCATGGCACTATGCGTATGCTGTGGACTTTTCTGCTTGGTGTCGCTTTTCCCGTTGCTGAAAGTCTTTAGCCCTTATGGAGGGTTCTTCAGCAGCACTCCTAAATGGATAGCCCTGTTTTCCTGTTTGCCGCCTCGGAGTTGGGGAATTGCCTATCTTGTTGCGGTGCTGCTGATGACTTTTGGTGGTTTTTCCATCGTGGCGTATGTGGCGCGGGGGACAGGCGTTGCCTTGCGGGAAACCGTCTGCAAGCCAGGAATTGCGCTCTGGGGTGTGTTCTGGGCTGCCTATTTTCTGCTTTTGGCTCTGGCGCTTATGCAGAGCGCAGCCCTTTCGCAAGTGCGTTCCATGCTGGAGAAACGCTTCGGCTATCCGCTGACAGCAGAGGGATTGCGGGAATATTACCAGAAAATGGGGCCAGCTGACGGCGAATGCTGGAAACGCTTCAATGAAAAGGCAAAGTTGCCGTCAAAACTCACCATTGGAGATTCCGTTCTGGATTATTGGAACGGACGGGCACCAGACCAGTTGACGCCCCAGTTCCTGTCTGCTTTTGACGACTACTGCAAGAGCAATGATGAGTCTCTTCAGGAAGCCGAGAAATGCTTTGATTCGGTACCTCCATTGCCACAGTATGACTTTGTTCCAGGCAAGCTAATCGCTATGTTTTCTGGGCAATTAAGTTCATGCAGACAATTCACGCGACTGGAAATGAGCCGCATGCGCGTCTTTCTGAAGAAACAGGACAAGGCAAATGCCCTGTGTGCCTACCAGCGCATTTCCAATTGCACGAAACATCTTCAACGAGAACCATTTGTGATTGGCAGCCTAGTCTGGATAGCAATCGAAAAGGTTCGCCTTGAGGCGATGGAAAGGCTGCTGGAATCACATCTGCTGACGGAGGATGATTTGCGGGTGCTTGCCTCTGATTTGACTACCTTGGAGGAGCGCATTCCCAAGATTCAATTGCATGCTATGTACACAGAAGCGACCTTCGGGCAGGATGCCTTCTGGGGAATGGAGACAGGGAATGCCCCTGACGCCACCATTGCGTTTGCTCAACTTTGCTGGTTCTATCCGCAATTGTGGCTTCAGGCTGCTCGTGACAAGCAGTATATCCTGCAACAATATGTGCAAGAGGATTTCACCCATTGGCAAGCCACACCGCCGCCATCAGCATACATTTTCAGCAATATGTTGAATCCTGCGTTGAAAGCAACGGGGAACAAGTTCAATGTCTTGGCTTCTCAGGCGAGGGCGATGCAGGCCTTGCTGAGGGCGGAGGCATATCGCCGTGAGCATGGCGATTATCCCGAAACGCTGTCTGATTTGCCAATTGATACATTCACAGGCAAGCCAATGCTCTACCGATACGGAACGGCGGAAATCACAGAATATGTGCTCAAGCGAACCGAGGATTCCGCCTGGGAGGAGGATGGGAAGAAATATGAACTGAAGCCTCAGCCCAGACAGGCAAGATGCGTCCAGGTCTGGAGCGTGGGACCAAATGGACGGGACGAAGAGGGGAGGGGCAGCAGCGATGACAGCTGCGCAAGAATCAGGCTGGAGTAGTTACTAGGAGCCTAGGAGCCTAGGTTGCAAACTACTGTTTTTGCATATATTAGGCGAGTGAAGTTAGGAGACGAGGAT
>JAFSTJ010000831.1 GCA_017450525.1 Victivallales bacterium
CAGTCCACTAAATATTCATCACATTAATTCTAGGAGTTGTTCTATGGGATTGATTGAGTTTGCTTGTGAGAAGGCGCGCAAATGTGTAAAGCGCATAGTTCTGCCCGAAGGCGATGAGCCACGTACAGTGCGGGCCGCGGCGCGGCTGTTTGCCGAAAAACTGGTGTGCCCTGTGCTGCTGGGCAATGTTGACAAAGTGAAGAAACTGGCTGCCGAACTTGGCGCCAATATTGATGGCATTGAGATAATCGACCCGATGAGCAGTCCAAAGGCTGCCGAATATACGCAGTCCCTTTATCAACTGCGCAAGGAAAAGGGCGTGACTGAGGAAATGGCAGCGAAACTTGTCCAGGATCCAATGTACTACGGCATCATGATGGTCAAACTTGGTGACGCGGATGGACTGGTTTCAGGCGCTGTGCATACAACTGGCGACATGCTGCGCCCCGCATTGCAGATCATCAAGACCAAGCCTGGCACAAAGGTGGTTTCATCCAGTTTCCTCATGGAATGCCCCAACAAGAAACTGGGCTACAATGGATTGCTGGTGTATTCAGACTGCGTGGTGATGCCTTGCCCAACTGCCGAGGAACTTGCCAATATCGCTGTGCCCGCCGCTGAGACGGCCAAGGTGCTGTGCGGCATTCCAGAGCCAAAGGTGGCTTTGCTCTCATTCTCCACAAAGGGCAGCGCCAAGCATGAACTGGTGACTAAGGTGCAGGAGGCGACACGTATCGCACATGAACTTGCGCCAGACCTGGCGCTGGACGGCGAACTGCAGATGGATGCGGCAATAGTCCCAGAAATCGGCGCGTCAAAGGCAAAGGGCAGTCCCGTCGCGGGATATGCAAATGTGCTGGTCTTCCCTGACCTGCAGGCTGGAAACATCGGATATAAGATCACGCAGCGCATCGGCGGCGCAGAGGCATACGCCGTGCTGCAAGGCCTGGCGAAGCCATGCAATGACCTGTCCCGCGGTTGCTCCGTTGAGGACATCGTCAAGACCGTGGTGCTGACCGCCGTCCAGGCACAAGCATAAATATCATCCACAGATTGACGCAGATTTCCACAGATTTTATTAAAGAATAATCTGCGTCAATCTGTGGTAATCTGTGGATAAATTATTATTTGGTGTTGTATGCCTTGAGGATGGCATCGGCAACGGCTTTGCCCAATGTGGCCTGTTCTACGCCAGGCTTGAAATGTACGTTGGTGCCTGTGCGCCATTTGTCAAAGATGCTTGAGTTGCGCACTACTGCGTTGAGGTCGCAGATCTGCACCTGTGGATATTTCTTCAGTACCTCAGCCGCTGCCGCGTTGTAAACCAGATCCTCGTCCTTGCGGCGGCTGTATGGTCCCCAGGAGTAACTGCTGCCAGGAACAGGCGTTGTCATGCACCAGACAATCTTCGCGCCAGTTTTCAGCAGGAAGCGGATTTCCTTTTCAAGATTCTTCTTGTACAAATCCACCTCCACCTTGTGTTGCTCAAGGATTTCCTTGGTTTCCATGTTCGTGTGCTGCAGCAAATCGTGGAGGCCATGATTGAGCACAATCACCTGCCATGCGTACTTGGGATCGCTGTAGTCGCCTACCCACATTGCCAGGGTGGCAACACCGCGGTTGGTGTCGCCGCTGTTGGCGGGAATGCGGTGGTAGTTGAACTTGCCTGCCAGAGCCTTCTTTGCATCGTTGTGGTAGTTCATGCTGATGGAATCGCCCACCACCAGTGCTGTGGGCAGTTTGGGATCGTCATCCTTGCGAGGATCGTCTTTTACTGTATTGACGACTTTCTGCGCAAGGAAATCATCGCCTTGCTTCTTGCCAGCAATCAGCAGTTCTGACTGGCGCAGCACCAGATCCTTCAACGTACCCTTCGAGTATTGCGTGATGGTGCCATTGCCCTTGACGCGCTTGCCCTCAAACTCCACCTCAAAGGCATTCTTGTCTGCTGGCCATATCTTTGTGGTGAGAATTCTCTTCTTCTCGTTCCAGTCGTATTTCTTTTCGTCATCGTAGATATTTACTGTGGCGGCGAATGCCTCGCCCTTCAGCAGAAGCGGCACATTCTTGGCGTTTAGCGTGACAACCGCTGTGCTGCCAGGTTTGATCTGGTCAGCAGGTACGTTCGCTTTTTTGTTCGTGAAGACAGTAGTGTCATTCCACTTGATTTTGTAGATGCTTGTGCCTTCGTCGGTTTTGGGATCGTACGCAGTCTGCCCCATGACAGTCAGCGTCTTTGACGCTTCATCAATCTTGTAGAGAATTGAAGTGGTTCCACTTTTGTATTCGGCAGAGATTGCGGCAAGGGCGACTGCCATAGCCAGGCACAG
>JAFSTJ010000832.1 GCA_017450525.1 Victivallales bacterium
CGGGGCTCTCGCCCCGCGCACCCATCAGTCCACTGTCCACTGTCCACAGTCCACAGTCCACTCATCATCCTAGCGGAGTATAATTGCCTTTTCCGCCTCTTTGCTGAGGGCCTGCATCCTTTGCACGAAGTCGGGGTTCACACAACTGTGGGAATGTCCCAGCGTAGGATGCAGACGGATGCTTTTCTTTGCCTGGATTTGGTTGTAGGCCGTGTATGTGGCCGTGCAACTTTTGTCCAGGAGACCTATTGCATAGTATGCCTCGCACTTTACACGCCTGGCGAAGAAGCAGCCATCGTAGTAGCGGGCAGTTTCAGCAGCCTTTGGTTTGGCGGGCTTGCCGTCCTTCACAGTGATTGGCGAAGGCCAGGAATTTGGAAGGCCGTATAGGGGGCGCCCAAAATCGCATCCAGCAGTTATACCCGACATTATCATGCTGACCTGCGGATCCAAGGCGGCCGACATCGTGGCAAGAAAACCGCCCTGGCTCCAGCCCTGCACCACCAAAGTCTTGCCATCCCATTCGGGACGGCTCTTCAAATACTCCAGAGCACGCAGCACACGCATGAACATGTTGCGGAAATATAATGTCTCCTTGGCTTCAATCCCGCGAGTGACGCTGATTTTCTTTTTGGCGTTGGCATAATATGCCTTTTCACGGTCATTGTCCAGCCCATGCACACCAATGTCCAGGCAGATGAAGTTCCTGCTAGTCTTCAGATTGTTCAGATATGCACCCGAGGATCCTGCGCCAGGAACAGTCAGCATTGCGGGATGCTTGCCAGGCACGGCATTCTTGGGAATTGCCAGATAGCCAGAAACAGGGATGTCTCCAAGGCTGCGGATTCTGATGTCAAAAACATTGAAGATTCTCTGGTTCTTCCGCAAGGAGGCCTCTGGCACAGGTTCCATTTTCAGCACCTCAATTGGCACTTTCTTCAATTCGGCAATGGTATTCTGCCAGAATTCCATGAAATCGGCAGGCTCCTCAAGATGGGGGCGGTATGTCTCCAGTCCAGCCACGGCGCCAATGCTAGCGGAAACAGGCTTGCCCTCCGCATTCAGCAATGCCTTGCCTTCCTTGTCAAGGACACTGACATCAAACTGAGCACGGTTGGGCTTGTCAAACTTGAATGACACCAGGCCGTCACTGCCCTGCTCTACCTCGCCTTTGACAGGCGTGCCCTGCTCCCAATTCAAGACATACTGCATTCTGGCGTCTGCGAAGGGCTGCCCCTCCTTTTCCAGAAGCAATTTCACATTGGCTGTCTCGCCCACATTGTAGTTGCCGTCCGCCTTGTCCAAAGTCAATTTGAGATTGTACTTCTCCTGCGCGAAGACAGTTACACCAATGCAGAGCAGCGCCCAAAACAGACGCCCAACAACCTTACTTCTTGTTTTCATTTTCATATTGCTTTATGCATTCCTCAATGATTGCAATCTGACGACGAACATCCTCAAGACGCACCACGAGAGGAGCCCCATTGCGAATTGCGTCATAGAGGTTCATGTACAGTTTTTCTCCCATCCAGTCGGCGCCACGGCTGCCCGTGTCCTTCCAACTATTCTCGAACCACTCCAGTTTTTCGGAGCAATATTTGCGCTCTGGCAAGGGTTCCTTGATGAGGTGCTGTGGTGCCGCCTCCTCTGGCTTGTAGTATTTCCACTCTATTGTGCCTGGATTTGCGGTAAGCCCGCCAAACTCGCCGTAAATCTGATAGCGAGGCGGTGAAAACACTGCACATGAGGTGACTTCATAGTCAATGGTGGGATGTCCAGGCTTGGTGAACAGCAACTTGATATGGTCTTCGGCTGTGCCGAAACTGTTCACCCGCTGAATGGAGCAGAGCATCTTGTCCGGCATCACATCGCCAAACAACTTTAGTGCCTGGTCAAGTGAATGGGAGCCAGTGTTGAGGAATGCGCCGCCCGTGTATTCCCTGAGTGTCTGCCAGTCCCAGCGTCTTGCGAAGTTGTTTCTTGTGAAGCGAGCCATTACAATGCGCCCCAGCACGCCGCTGTTGCATATTTCCATCACTTTGTTGAATGTGGAATCGAAGCGTGCCTCCTGGAACACGGCAAATACACGCCCTGCCTCCTTGGCGGCAGCCCCAACTGCGTCCACATCCGCGACGCATCCAGCCAGGGGCTTCTCGGACAGCACATGGAAGCCCGCTTTCAATGCCTCTATGGAAATAGGCACGTGCATATAACTGAACGAGGCGTTGACAATCAATTCCAGGCTCTTGTCCTGAAGCATGGCCTTGTAGTCTGGATACACAGTGCACGCTGGGAATTCCGCCTTAGTCTCGTTGCAGCGCTCGGGAATCAAATCCGTTACAGCCGCGATTTCAAACTTCTCCCGCATAAGGGGTCGGCGCAATGCCGCCACATGGATGTTCCTGCCACTACGCCCCTGCCCGATTATTCCTACTCTGATTTTCTTGTCCATAATTGCCTTTCTGCTTTGTTGATGCCCTGCCCTCGTGGGAGAAAGCATTAGTTGAAGTTTATTCTAAAGAGGACGAATTTGTCATCAAAACAGTAAGCCCTGTCAATTCTATCCTCCTCGCCCGCTGGATAAATTGCATACATGTTTGATTGAATTCCGCCTGCATCCAGCGCTGCGGCATGGCCATCAAGCATGGCGCTGTTTGTGCGATTGCCATGTGCCATGAAAATACGCGTGTAACCTGTTTTAGTCGTAGTCAAGTGAATTCCCCCGCCCTGCTTGGGATTGCCAGCAGTAATACTGCCCTCTGTAATTGAATCGCACTCCGTCATAAACGAAGATGTTGCCTTTATGTCAGGCAGGAAAATGAAGTCGGCCCTCTTGCCGTCACTTTCACGTTTGACCCTTTTGAGATACCTGTTAAGATTAATTGAACCCACGCCTTCCAGGCCAAATACACCGTATGTCTCGTATGCCCCCATGGATGCCTCGTATGGCCAATTGCCCTGCCAGGTACAATGCTCTCCCTTGAAACCCTTTTCCAGATATTTCATTTGCTCGTAATGATGATAACCTTTTGAACTGGCCATATCCGCACACATGATATAGTCCTCAAAGTCATTTGCATACAGCAGGCGTGCAGCTACCAGTTGCTTCAGATTTGATGTGCAGTTTATGGCTATTGCCTTCTGCCTGGCCTTGGCCAAGGCTGGCAGCAGCATCGCCGCAAGAATTGCGATTATCGCAATAACCACCAGCAGTTCAATCAAAGTAAATCTTCTTCTCATTTTCACACCTCCACTAACTATCAGTCAGCTATCTCTAATATACGCACTTCACCAGAAGGCACGACAAGGCTCAATTCCTTGCTGCCAGTAAACCATTCGCGCACCGTTTTCGCCTTGAAGCGTGGCTTGACACTCACCTTCACATCATACTTTGCATCGGGCTTCGGCTGTGGATTCTGCCAATTGGCATTTAGCCCCACGCCATAGTTGTTGAACAGAGCCACCACCCAGCCCTTGCTGTTGCGGCTCACCAAGAATTCCACATCGCCTTCGATGCTGACGGGCAGGGCCTCGCGCCCCAGCTGGAGCATGAGGTCGCTGAATATGTTCAGCATTGCAAACCTGGAATAGCGTTCCTTCAGGAAATCGGGCATGGTAAGTATCACGCGCCCTTTTCCGAAACGAGTGACCAGCACCAGCGGGTCCCTATTGGCGTCTGCGGTGAATACCGCGGCCTCTGTCCCCTTCATAGGCTTTGCCACGTTGTACGAGAAAGGCAGGCGCTCCGTCAGCAGTCTACTGGAGAAGCGGCTGTAACTGGCCTTTGCCTTGCGCCTTTCGGAACTGACCTCCGCGCCGAAGAAACCCTTCGGGAACTTTGCCGCCACATCCTCCACCTGCTTCCAGTTCAGGGCAAGGGTACCACCCTGCTTGACGTAAGCCACCAGCCTGTCAGCAAAAGCCTGGTCTATCGGCACGTCCCCGCAGAAGAATATGCATGGATATGAATCCAAGGTCTGCTGGGATGCGTTGTTGGTAATCACATCGAACACATCGCCCTGCGGCGAGGTGCGGAAGCCCCTGTTATACCATATTTTGTCCGACGTGGGGAACAGCGCGTTCATTACAGCGTCCATCATCAAGTCGCCTTCCGTATTCTCGAACATGCCCCAGGGTTTGACATGGTAATTGGAGAAATGGCCATGGTGCAAATCCCACATTATCGCCACTGGCGTGAATACGATGCCCCTGTCCTCGCGGCACACAATGTCATCATAGAACTTGGCCATCTTTTCACCCATGGGGGAGAGATATGTTCTTTGGTCCCTCAGATTCACAACCAGCGGATCCTCGCTGTCAATGGTCCTGTAGTCGTAGAGGGCGTACATCAGGTAATGCCCGCACTCGTCGAAGTATGTATTGACGCCGCACATGTAGGAATACACGAAGCAGCGATACCAGTCCAGATGCTGGACTCCATACATTGGGCCGTTCATGCTATATATGCGTCTAGCGGGGTTATAGCTATGCGCCCTGGTGCCAGGGAACAGTGCACGCCTGAAGTCATTGTGCGTATAGTGCCTGTGGGCACCTTCCCATCCAGGGAATTCAAGATGGTCTTCATGAGTGGTGAGGTATGTTCTGAAAGGCCTGCCATACTGCCGCGCCGCCCCTCTGGACACTGAGTTGCTGAACGGCATGCACAATGTCTTCGGCCCGCATTCGTTGCCTGCCATCCTGAAGCCGAAGCTCAGGTAAATGTGGTCTGTGAACGTGCAGGATATAGGAGAGCGATATGGCTGTAATTCGGGATAGAACACCGCCCAGTCCCGTATGAAGGTGCGGCGCTTGTCAAATGCCGCCTTCTTCAATGCCTCGTATGCCTCCGCCTTGTTCCTGGGCTTTTCGCCAGTCAGTCCCATTATCATGGGAAAACCTCCGCCAGCTCCCACTGATTCGTTTTCATCCAAGGCAAGGAGCCTCTTGCCGTATTTTTCAATGAATTCCCTGCGGGCTTCGGGGCTGATCTGCAAATCCTTCTCGTAAGTGACGATGGAGCCCTCCGTGCAATAGTAGATCGGCGCATTCGTATGGCGAAGGATGTAACCACAGACGCCCTTCTCGTCCGCCAGCAGTTTTTCCAGTGTATGCAGCTTGTCTCTGCCGCCCCTGTCATAATCCCATCCATGAACCTGATATGCGGCGTCGCGGAAGATAGGCAGTGTATTCTTGCGCCCTGGGACGGAGAAATCAGTGTTCCTTGGCAAGAATGTGAAATGGAAATCCTTTCCGCTCTGCTCGAAGACGTATGGCTTCCACAAAGGCGAGACCGCCCAAGGCTTGAGTGGCTCAAGGGACATGGACGGCATTTTCCTGCATTCGGCAAATACCTTCTCGAATTCGGCATTTTCCTGGCGGCCCTTTTCGGCGCGTGTCTTTTTCCAGGCCTCGATTTCAGCAGCCGTGCCCAGGGAGTACTTGCCATGGAATTTCGGGTCTGAGAACGACATTTCCGGAATCGGGAAAAGCGAGCTGTTCTCGTCTCCATTGGAAACCACGATATTGCCTACAAGATTCCTGGTCTCTGGCATCATCTCCAAAGGAAATGCAGTCTCAATGACGCCATCCTTGCTTACACCTTTCCATCCAGCGGGGAATTTGTCCCCGTCAAAACCCAGCGCAAACAATGTAATGCTCTCGCCTTCGCCAAAACGATATTCCACACGGGCCTTGGCGAACAAATCACGCTTGGGCGCTGCGTTCTTCGCGGAATCACTCACATTGAACTTCAGCGCCACATATATGAACTCAGCATCATAGCCCATGTGAAGCTCCACTGGATTCTCAGGGACAGTGCCCTTCACCACCACCGTGAATGGCTGCTCAATGCGCCAGGGCCACTCGCCCTCCTCCATCACACCGTCAATGACTGGTGCCTTTTTCATCTCCTTGACAAGCACCTCGGAAAACAAGGGCAGTGACGCAAGCGCCAAAAACATGTACAACAGTTTTTTCATAGACTCTCTCCTTATTTCCAGTTGCCTATCTTAAGATTGCGTATCGTCACAGTTCCCTTTCCCGTTGCGGTGTCAGGCACATCGTCAATGCCAATGGTTATGCTTCGCAGCGGCAAATCCAAATGCTGGTTCTTGTCCCCACCCCAGATGGAATCATATATGCTGTAGGGCACCTCCTTCACCAGCGCCAGCGTATAAACCAGTTTCTTCTTCTGGAAAGTCAATTCCAATGGCTTCTGCACCAGATGGGATTCCCCATTGGCATCCACAAGCACAAAGAACAGCCTGTGTCCTGGATTGCTGCACTCAATTTCCATGCTGACCTTTGCGGCGGAAGGCAGTTCCTTCAC
>JAFSTJ010000009.1 GCA_017450525.1 Victivallales bacterium
AATGTATGCTGCGTCCCCTTGTGCAATCCAACGCCGAAAAGCCGCCCGCTGCCTACAGAATACAATGCCTGCCTGGCATTCCAGTCATCCAATTTCTTGTCACCCTGCTGCGCCTTCCTGAATGAGGCAAAGCCGTCCTTCATCTTGACACCCCATTTTGGAGGAAGGACGCGAGACACGGCATAAATCGCATTTTCACAAGGAGTGCCCACAAACACGAGTATTCGCTGTTTCTGGTAAGGCTTTAGATGGGGATAGGCCAATGGCACAAGCACAAGCACTGCCAGCACTATCGCAAATATCCAACGTTTTCTAAGGCCATTCACGAACAATATTGCGAATGAAAACGGCATGAAAACCAAGGCAGTGCCACCATCCCCCTGGAACAAAACCATTGCGACGGGTGGAATCGCCACAAGAGCGCACACCAATATGGGGGGAATACGGCTGAAGGACAAAAGAGGGTGAGATAGAAGATAGGCGCAGAATAGCAAGGCAGCAGCCTTCATGGGTTCGGACACCTGGACATTCGCTCCCGGAAGATGCAACATGCTCCTGGCACTGCTGTCGTATGCGCCTTTCACAAACACCATTGCCAGCAGCAGCAAACCCAGCACATACAATATCCAAGAATATCGCCCCAGTTCGCGGTAGTCGCATATCGAACAGCCTAAATACAGTGCGAATCCAACTATTATCCAGGCAAGCTGCGTCAGCCAGCGATATGAGGCAGGGGCGCCATAGTCCCGTCCTGCGCCATGAATGAACAGCATACCCACGCCAAGAAGTATCATCACCAAGGCCAGGGAGACAAAATCCATCCGCAGCAGCAAACGCAGATTCTGTCTTATGTCTGTTGATATTATCATGCTATTTAGTGATTAGTGGACTGTGGACTGTGGACAGTTCTGTGCGCAGGCGTTTTCGCCTGCGTCTGACACGCACAATTCTATCCGCGGCTTTCGCCGCGGACACCCAACTAATCACAGTCCACAGTCCACTGTCCACTGTCCACTATTTCTTCCAGGCTTCCTTGCCGTATCTAAAGTCAATTCCCTCGACAGCCTGGGTGGCGTACAAGATTTTCAGGTACCCAGGCGCACGAGTCAGCGTAGGCACGCCATTGTCAGGCTTGTAGTATCTTTGCTGCCTAAGTTTTGCTTCGCCGCCAATTATTGAATAAACTGAATAGCAGTAAAGCCTGGGGCGCACCTGCACCAACACATGGATTGCGCTTGCCTCGTCCGCATCAAGTTGGGGCACGCTGCCAGTTATGCATGGGCCTATGCGGAATGTACCGAAAACGGTCTTTTCATCCTCGATGCGCAGGCAATACACATCGTCATGCCCGTCATTGAATCTCATAAGCGAGGCATTGATGCTCTTAATCATGTCATTGTCGCTTTCAGTAGGCAAACCAATGACCTTGCTTTTAATAAGAATACCTTCCCTAACCTCAAATGAAACGGAATTGGATACAAAGGCCTTGGACATGCGCTTGTGGTCCACATACGCAGTCACCTTGTAGAAGTCGTCCTTCTGAAGATCGTAGAACTGGTTAATTGTAATTGTAAGTTCCTTTGTTTCACCAGGTGCGAAAACCATGCCCTCCAGTGGATTTAGTGCGCCTGCCATTGGAGGCACGGAACCGCCATCATGCCTCTTGACCATGAAAGCGAGCCGTCCCTGTATCTCGCCCGTGCCCTCGCCCTTGCCGAAAATCAGGGTATTTCCGCTGTAGTTGCGCAAGAGCAGTTTCAATTCTATAGGCTCATAGCGGAGATAGCGCTCCTTTTCCGCCTTCAGGTTCATTCCAATCTGGGCAAAACAGCAAAGTGAGAAAAGCAACGCCACAAAAAGAATATGACCAGTTCTGTTCATGTTACACTCCATCATTTTAAATGGGAAATTATCGCGGAAGCCGCCTGTGCACGTGCATCTTCAAAGGAGCAGTCCTTGCCCAATGGGCATTTACGTTTGAAGCAAGGTGCTTTCTCACAGTTTGAACGCAACACCGTATGAAAGCCAGGCGCTCCATACGGTCCTGTCAGCACTGGGTCAGTGGAGCCAAACAACGCCACGCATGGCGTTCCGCATACCGCAGCCAAATGCATTGGCCCGCTATCCACAGTAAAGAGCACATCAGCCTCCGCAAGTGTACCTGCCAACTCATTAAAACTCGTCTTGCCAGCAAGATTCTCCAAGTTCTGCATTGCGGCCAATTCTGCCAGTTTTTCACCTTGAGC
>JAFSTJ010000833.1 GCA_017450525.1 Victivallales bacterium
CAACCTGAGTGGGTGCCGCTTCGGCGCCCACATGGACACCACCACCGTGCCAATATCAACTTCGGCGCCCACATAGACACCACCACCGTGCCAATATCAACTTCGGCGCCCACATGGACGTCACTGCTTTGCCATCTGGAAGATGTCCTGGGCTGAAAGGGGCTTGTCATAAAGGCGGAAGTCCTCCATACAGCCGAAGAACTGCCCCGAATAGCCATTCAGGAATGCGCCGATAGACCAGGCGCTTGCGCTTGGGGGCCTGACATTGCCTTCCTTGGATGCACAAAGCAGGCCATTGACATACAGACTTATCTTGTTGCCGTCATACACGACTGCAACGTGGTTCCAAGTGCCGTTTTCTATTTTGCCGCCGCTCTGCGCCACTTCCATCTCCTTCTTGCCATCACCATACGCGGCACGCATGCGTCCCCAGGCGTAAGAGATATACAGACCGCTACCCTTGTCTCCAGAGAAAGTGGAGAATATGAAGTACCTGCCATCATTGTTGAGTGTCTTGTCTGGTTTCACCCAGATTGTGGCGGTGAAGGGTTTGGTGAAGTCGATTGCATTGCGCCCTTCCGCAGGGAGAGTTATGCATGAGGACACCCTCTTTGCCTTCCTGTTTTGCAATTCCTTGAACTTAATGGCGGTGCTGCCCTGGCTTCTACCTTCCACCCATTCTATGTTTTCGGGGCGTATGAACTTTGGTTTCAATTTTCCAGTGCCCTGGTTGGTCAAGGCGCTTGCCTCATCCCGCAATTCCAAATGGATTACAGGGACAATTTCCTGCGCAAAGGCACCTATCAGCAGCAAAACACAAACAAATACACTCAATCTCATATTATTCTCCATAGAATTCCACCTCGCGCAATCCTACTTCACCACCCTTGACCGCAGTCAGACAAATCCTTATCTTCGCAGCATTGACTGGCTTGAATTTGCAACTGTAACTTGGTGCGCCTCCATCGCATTTGCACTTGGCAATAGCACGCCATTCGGTGCCCTCCTGGACTTGCACCTCGTATTCCGTGACGCAGTCATTAACTGGGTAGATTACAGCGCGACCAATTTTCTGATTTTCCTTGAACGTAAACTCCAGCCAATGAGGTGCCTTGGCAGAGGCAGAGGCAAACCACACTATCGTGCCAGCCTTGCCGTGGGCGCGGGGAGCAACCTCGCCTTCAATAACGCCATCTGTCACATGCCACAGGCAATTTTCAGGATTGCGTCTTGTGGCAAAGCGGCTACTTGACGCCTTGATTTCCAGCGAATCCCCTTCATATCTCTGGTATGCCAGGTTTCCAGCCTTCTTCTGGCGCCTATGCACAGCCTCGATTTCCTCCTCGACCTGCTTCAGCGTCTTCAAGCCAAAGTCCCTGGCATCCGTGGTGAATATTCTGGCATCGTAGTTTGTAAACTTGTCCAGGAACTTGCCACCGTTTGCCTGTATGGTGCGCCCTTCCCTGAAAACATGAAGTTTCCTGTTACCCAGCTTGGGTATGCTGAACGTAGCGTCCACAGTGCCTTGAATTGCACCGCACGCGAATATCCACACCTCATCGCCAACGTACTTGACTTGGCAGCGAACATCCTTGCTGGAAACGCTCATGGTCTTGCTGTCCCATGCGTCATCTGACAGAAGCACAGGCTCCAATGCCTTTAATTCCAGGCACCACTCTTTGTTGCCTATGTACAATTCAGGATAATGTATGCCTGTCCACACATAAAACTCCGTGCCCCTGGAGCCCATTGTTATGGCAATAAGCGATTCAGTGCGAGTTTCGTCAAAGGTGTATATTCTGTTGTTGAAGGAGCCGCAGTCGCCATTGTTGTAGCCAGGAACGATGTACGCTATGGCTGGCGCCTTGCCCTTGCTATTGCCAACACGCCTTATGTTGTCAAAATACGAGACCACCTTGCCGAATGAACCCCGTTTTCCGTTCTTTTCCACCTTTGGATATGCGTGCAGCCCGTTGATGTCAGCAGTGCCATTAAACTCAATGCCGTTGCTGTACGTGCTGATGACGCATGGATGGTATGGGTCAATGTCATGCAATATGCCACAGAAGTCCCTCAGCCAATCAGCCGATATGCCCTGGCAGTCAGGCTCGTCGCACAGGAACCAGGCAAACAGATCCGGGTTCTCCTTGCCCTTTTTCATCTTCTCCGCCAGGAAACGCTTGTCATCTGCGTTCAGAATGCGCTTTCTGAGCTCCTTGCGTTCAGGATAGCTCCATGCGTGTATTGGATCCACATACAGCTTGCCAGGAATGACGTAGTATGCGGCATTGCACATGGTCGTGGTCTTGTCCCCCCACTCCATCATTGGCCAAAAGCGCTTTCCATCCCTGCAAATGAAGCCCTGCTCGTCAATATAGACCTCACCCGCTTTGTATGGCAGCTTTCGCAGTGGCGCATCAACAATTTGCTCACCATACTTGGCATATATCTTCATCTTGCCGAAGGGCAGTCCTTCCACGGGACAGCGCACCACGCCGCCCTTCTGCAACTTCTTCACGAAGAGCTGTTTTCCTGCCTCGTCCAATATGCCTGTCTCAATCTCGGCTTCATCCTTGCACTTTACTAGATATTCCACTTCCTTAAGTTTCTGGGACGCGAATATGGCATTCCTGTACGCGGGTCGATTCACCACGATTTCCAGCGACTTCACATCTGCCTTGTACTTGAACGAGCGTCCGCAAAGGGGCTTCTTGCTCTCTGGCTCAATCACATCGACTAGTATCTTGTAGTCGCCCTTACCAGGTAGCACCAGATCAGAAAACGCAGTATTAACTGTTTCCTTCTTGGAGAAAACATACTTCTTATGCTGGCCAACCACGACATCATTGTTCAGCCAGTAGATGC